>NZ_PCQC01000020.1:0-112390 GCF_002979955.1 Pseudomonas sp. MYb2 | reverse complement strand
AAAAAACGGAGAGACCAAGGCGAAAGTGCGCAAGAAGTTGCGCAGTACTGCGCAACTTCTTGCGCACTTGGCTGCAGACCTTGTGCGACGTGGCTTTCAGCGGTTTTATCAGGCTTTTTTACAAAACAAGTGCGCAACTTCTTGCGCACAGTGGCTACGCGCCATCATTTGGGTCGAGGCGGCTGATTAAAACTTTTAGATCAAAAGATCGCAGCCTTCGGCAGCTCCTACATTTGGAATGTATTTTTCCTGTAGGAGTTGCCGAAGGCTGCGATCTTTTGATTTTTCAACGCGCAAATCGGGACAGACAATCATCAATCGAACGCTGCTGCGTCGCGGCATACAACCCCAACTCATCAATGGTCGCGCGCTCCAGCGCCCGCTCGAAGGCCTGCCGATTGGAGTGCTCGCCATAATGCGTCTGCGCAGCATCGCCGAGGTTCGACTGAAAAATCCCCGCCGCGCTGACCGGCAGGAAATCTTCGTACACCAGTGGCTCCGCTTTCACATGGCCATCGCGGAGCAAATCCTCCAGCGAGGTCTGCGCGAGACTACCTGTCGCGAGTCCTTTTTCCGTAGCGAAATAGCGAAAATACGCCAGCCCTTGCTCACGCATGCCTTCGACGCTGTCAGGGAACTCGCCAAAGTGCCGGGTCATCAGCGCGTTGTAGCGTGCGGCGTTGCCCTCGTTAGGGAAGTCTCCCAGCTCATCTCGCGCGGCATTCAGCAAACGGTCATACAGCGCACGGCCCTTGGGCGTCAGCGCCGCGCCGCGTTGTTCGATTTCGCCGAAGCGCGCGCTGTGGCTGCCACGGGATTTGTTCTGGTCGGTGAAGGCGACGGGCTCGTCCAGCGCCTTGAAGCTGGTCTGGCGCAACAGGATCGGACACTGCCGGCGCGGCGGGCCTTCGATGACTGCTTTCGGCGTAATGCCATGGGCCGGCATCTGTGCTTGAACGATGTCGATGTCGAGGGTGCGCGGTGTCAGGTGATTGATGTGCGGGCCTTTGAAGGCGACCACGTCGGCGATCAAGCGGTGCTGGGCGCTCAGCGTCTGGTACTGCGCAGCGGTGACCGTTGCGCTGTGATGCCAGCGAAAGGTCTCCAGTGCCTGTAGGACAAACTCCTCAGACTCGTCAGTGTTCAAGCCTCCGACCGTTTCGGCGCGTTCGATCAGTTGCAGGGCGGCAGGGGTGAAGATCGTTCGCTTGGCCAACACCGATTCGGCAAAGGCGCGCAGTTCGGGGTCTTCAATCAATTCAAGACGCAGCAACGAGGTAAACACTCGAAACGGGCTGATCTGCAGCGCGTCCTCATGCACCGCGCGAAATGCCGTGGAATGCACCGGCACACCCGCTGGCGTCAGGTCGTAGTAACCCACCGGTTGCATGCCCATCACTGCAAACAGGCGGGCGAGGGTGGCCAATTCGCTGGCGGTGCCGACGCGAATCGCCCCATGGCGTTCCATGCCCAGCCGTTCGATTTCCCCGGTGCTGTGCAGTTGTGCGGCGATCGGCGGATCGCGTTCGAGCACGTCGCGGTTGGTCTGCTCGACCAGTTCCAGCAGTGCGCCGTACAGCGGCACTTCTTCGCGGTACATGTCGGACATCGCTTTGGAGAAGCGCTGGCGGATCAGATCGGGGCTGACGAAAGGCTGCACGGTCATGAAAAAAATTCCTGCCACGGTCACGTAAAGGATGCTGGAAAAGATCGCAGCCTTCGCCGACGTCGGCAAACGAAGAATCCTACGAACTTCATTCTGCCAATGACTGATCCCGCATTCTGTCAGTGTGCCTGTTGCCCGAGAAACTGCCGATACAAGCGCGCAGTGCTTGCCGGATGTTCGACCATCGGCATGTGGCCCACGCCTTCCCAGACTTCCACCTGCAGATTGGCGATGCCTTTGCTCCAGATCGGCACGCTACTGACGTCGATCAACCGGTCCTTGCGCCCCCAAAGCAAGAGCGCCGGGCATTTGATGTCGACCAGTTTCGGCTCCATCGGCGGGCTGGCGCGAAAATCGCGGAAGATCTCCTCGAGATCATCGCGTTGTTGTTCGTAGCGCTGCGCGATCGCGTCCAGCACCAGGCCGGGCACCCACGGCGGCGACGACATGGTCATCGCATAAAAACGCCGGAATTCCTCACGGGAGTTGATCAGGAAGGGGTTATGTCCGCGTGCCAGATGGCGTTCCATGTCGCTGGCTTCGGGTGCCGTAACTCCGGCCGGGTCGATCAATGCCACCGAGGCAATTCGCTCCGGGTAGGTCGCTGCCAGCCACGCGGCGATGTAGCCGCCCATCGAATTGCCGATGACATGCACCTTCTCCACGCCGCAGACGTCGAGGAGTTGAATCATGCGCTTGGCCTGCAACGGAATGTCGTAGCCGCCGCCAGCCTTGAAGCCGGTTTCACCGTGGCCGGCGAGGTCCGGGATGATCACCCGATACTGGCGCACAAAGTGCCGGGAAAAGCGCAGCCACAGGTTCTTGTCGGCGCTGTAGCCATGCAGCATCAGAATCGCGCTGGCCGCTTCGTACGGCCCTCCTTGCCAGGTCGAGACGGTCATCTCGGCGATCGGCACTTCGATCTTGTGCAATTTGTACAACTTGGCCTCGATGGCCATGTTCAGGTCGTACAGCCAATGACCGACCGCCGGATAACTCAACCAGCTCCAGGCCACGAAAACCGCGAGGGCGACAAACAGCAAAAGCATCGACGTCTTCCTTTTACGTGTTCAGGACAGAATGTGGTCGGCCGGTTTCAGCGCTCGGGTCAAGCGGTGATAGCTGAAACTGAAGCCGGGAAACATCGCGATCACATGACCGCTCTTGCTTTGATACCAACTGTGGCAACCGCCGGACTTCCATACCGTGCGCTCCATCTCTCGATGAATCATCTCAGTGTAGGTACGTTCCGCTTCACGGCGCACTTCGATGCTGCGCAAACCCTTCGTCTGCACGGTGCGAATGCAGTCGAGGATGTAGTTCATCTGCGATTCGATGATGAACAGCGCCGAGGTGTGGCCGATGCCGGTGTTGGGCCCGGTGACGATAAACAGGTTGGGGAAGTCCGGCAGGCTGGTGCCGAGATACGCGCGCGGGTATTGCGCCCAGACATCTCTGAGTTGCACGGCGTTTTTTCCGCTGACCGGGTAGGAAATAACCCCGTCGGTGGCGTCATAACCGGTCGACCAGACGATCAGATCAACATCGATGTGCTGACCGTCCTCGGTGTTGATGCCGGTTTCGTCAATGGAAGCGATGCCTTGCTCGCGGGTATGCAAGGTGACGTTGGGGCGACTCAGCGCCGGGTAATAGGTGCTGGAAACCAGCACCCGTTTGCAGCCAATGGTGAAGTCTGGGGTTAGTTTTTCTTGCAGCACCGGGTCCGGCACCTGGCGTTTTAGAAAGCGCAGGGCGTGCTGCTGGACCATGTGAATTGCCGCTTTCGAGTATTTGAACGCGATGACCCGGGTTTCGAATTGCCAGTAAATCAGCCAGCGCAACAGTTTGTAGGCGGGTTTCAGGCCGAGCAGCCAGCGTTGCAGCGGCCCGAACTGACGATCGGCGCGGGGCAGCACCCAGTGTGGCGTGCGCTGAAACACGTGTAGGTGATCGACTTGCGGCGCAATCGCCGGAATCACCTGCACGGCACTGGCGCCGCTGCCGACAATCACCACACGTTTACCGCGGTAGTCGTAGCTGTGATCCCAATTGTTTGTATGAAAAGTCTTGCCTTGAAAGCGATCCTGGCCGGGAAAGTGCGGGATGACCGGTTGGCTCAATGGCCCAGTGGCATTGATCAGGAACTGCGCATAAAAGGTGCCTTTGCTGGCGGTGTGCACGTTCCAGCGTTTTTCCGTGTTGTCCCATTCGATGCGCTCGACATTGGCTTGCAGCTCCACACGTTCGCGCAGCCCGAATTGCTCGATGACATGCTCGGTATAGCGGTGCAGTTCGGCCTGTCCGGCGAACATCTGCGACCAGCGGTACGGCGCAAACGACAGCGAATACAGCGGCGACGGCACGTCCACCGCCGCGCCGGGGTAGGTGTTCTGGCACCAGGTGCCGCCAAAGAAGTCCCGCCGCTCCAGAAGGCGAAAATCATCGATCCCGGCCTTGAGCAGGTTGACCGCAGCACATTGACCGCCAAAACCGCTGCCGATGATCAACACGTGATAGGTGTGCATGGGCCTCCTTCTTATAGTTGTTTTTCCATTTTGCTCCTTTCATGTATAGCCAAATATTTGCACTGCGTGCGGCCCTGATGTCGCTCTATTCAGCCCGCTGGCCGGTGATGGCTATTTAACGTCGCCCTGTTAGACTTCCAGCACATCCGTCCTGCGGTGTGCGTGATCGAGGTCCTTATGGGAAATACCGGAGGAAAGGGACTTTCATTGGCCAGGAGGCTTTATACATCGCGCATCCTCGGGTTGATTCTCGGGCTCGTGTGCGTGAGCGTGGCGATTTACTCGCTCGATCCGCCGCTGTGGGTCTGGGCGTTGATGTTCTTCAACGGCCTGGTCTGGCCGCATCTGGCGTTTCAATGGGCACGCCGCGCCCGGGTTCCTTACCACGCTGAACACCGCAATCTGTTGATCGATGCCTTTTTCGGCGGCTTTTGGCTTGCCGCCATGCATTTCAATCCGCTGCCCACTGCCACGACCATTTCAATGATGGCGATGAACAACGTCGCAATCGGTGGTTCACGCTTTCTATTGGCAGGCTCGGCGGCGCAGTTGCTCGGGGTCGGCGTCGGGCTGGTGGTGTTTGCTCCGGCATTCATTCCGCAAACCACGCCTGCGCAAATGTACGCCTGTTTCCCGTTACTGCTGCTGTACCCGTTGGCGCTGGGCTGGATCTGCTTTCGCCAGGCCTACACCCTTGGCCGGCATAAACGCGAATTGCTTGCCCTGAGCCGCACTGACAGCCTGACCGGGTTGCTCAATCACGGCGCCTGGAAGGATCAACTGGAGATCGCTTTTCAGCGTTGCAAGCGGCAGAAGCAGGGCGCAGCGATTGCGTTGATCGACATCGATCACTTCAAGGCGATCAACGACACCTACGGCCATGTTGCCGGCGACATCGTGTTGCGTCAGTTGAGCAAGTTGCTCAAGCAGAACCTGCGGGCGACCGATGTGGCGGGGCGCTACGGTGGTGATGAGTTCTGTGTGATTTTGCCGGATCTGCCACTGTTCAACGCCGCGCAGGCCATGGAGGCATTGCGCGAGCGTTTCGCGATTCTGGGTTATGAGCAGAATCCGGCGTTGAAGGTCAGTTTGAGTATTGGCCTGGCGGCGTACGATCCGGCGCATGCCGACGCGACACGCTGGCTCAATGATGCCGATCAGGCGTTGTATGAAGCCAAGGCGAGCGGGCGCAACCGGGTGATCTGCAATTGCGATGGCAAGCCCCGGCGGACGTTGTTGGATTCGGTTTGAGCCCTGACCACAATCCCCTGTAGGAGTGAGCCTGCTCGCGATAGCATTGTGTCAGTCACCATCAATGTCACTGACAGAGTGCTATCGCGAGCAGGCTCACTCCTACAAATTTGTTCGGTGTCGATCTGGAGGAGGTCGCATTCGGTGTAGAGCCGCGCGCCGATGTCGGGTACGGTTAAATCCCCCCCGACGCGAAACAAGGATCGCTTCATGACGTTCTCATTTTCTCGCTCCCTGCTGGCAGCCAGCCTCGGCCTGTCTCTCGCTTTCTCCGCTGCCCACGCCTTCGCCGAACCGCACAAACAAGTGCTCGCTGATGCCGAACAATACCAGCCAGAAGCCCTGAAGCTGCTGGAACGGCTGGTCAATATCGACTCTGGTTCCGGCTATGAACCCGGCCTCAAGCAAGTCAGCGACATCGCTATCGATGAGCTGAAAAAACTCGGCGCCACCATCGAACTGGTACCCAACACGCCGGAAAAATCCAACCATGTACTCGCGACGTTCAAAGGCACCGGCAAGGCGAAAATCCTGCTGATGGCGCACATGGACACGGTGTTCAAGGAAGGTTCGGCGGCCGAGCGGCCGTTCCACATCAAGGACGGCCGTGCTTACGGGCCGGGGGTGATGGATGACAAGGGCGGCATCGTCGCCGGGATCTATGCGCTGAAGGTTCTGAAAAACCTCGACTTCAAAGACTATGCACAAATCACCTTCCTGCTCGACGCCAGCGAAGAAACCGGCTCGGACGTCGCCACCGACCTGATCAAGAAAACCGCCAAACAGCACGACGTGACCCTCAATCTCGAGCCGGGTCGTCCGGCCGATGGCTTGGTGGTGTGGCGCAAAGGCAGCGCGACGGCGTTGGTCGAGGTCAAGGGCAAAGCCGCTCACGCCGGCGTCGCACCCGAGTTGGGGCGCAACGCCGCGATGGAGGCGGCGCATCAGATTCTGCAACTGGGCAAACTCGGCGACGAGGCGAAAAAAACCACGATCAATTTCACCGTGCTCAAGGCCGGCGACCGCACCAATGTGATTCCCGATCAAGCCACGGCCAAGGCTGACGTGCGCGCGGCGGTGCCGGAGGAGTTTGACCGGATCGAGAAGGATCTGGCGCGGGTCTCGCAGGACAAATTGATTGCTGAGACGGAAGTGAAGACTTCGTTGCAGCGCGGCTTGCCGCCGATGCCGCAGACGCCCGAGTCGGATCGTCTGATGGCCATGGCTCAGGGGATCTACGGCGAGATTGGCCGCAAGTTGACCGAGGAGGGCAGTGGGGGCGCGGCGGATGCGAGTTTGTCTGCCGGGGTTGGCACGCCGACGCTGGATGGCTTCGGGATTGTGGGCGGCAATATTCATACGCCGGAGGAATACGCTGAAGTGGCGAGCGTGGCACCGCGGATTTATTTGTTGTCGCGGATGATTATGGAGTTGGCCAAACCGCGGTGAGGTATCGGTCGTTTCCAGGCTCTGCGTGGGAATGCCTCAACGGACGCTTTGCGTTCGCTTTGTGTGGGACGCAGAGCGTCCCGGGCTGCATTCCCACGCGGAGCGTGGGAACGATCATTAAGCCGCGGTGAGGTGGTTTGCGGTGTGATGAGGTCGGCGGGGTGCCAGATAAATCGGCCCCTCACCCTAACCCTCCCGAAACGTCGGACCGCCCAGAGGGAGGGTTAGGGTGAGGGGCTTTTGTGAAAAGTGGAAGGCGCGGGCGGCGCACAACTTTCCAAGACGTTTCCTACAACGTACCCTGTTGCCGCGTTTCGGTATCGACCCCTATAGTTCGGTGCTCTTCCTCAACACCCACTCAGAACTCAGCGACATGGCCGCCTGTGCGATGCACCGGTTTGCGGTCGTGCGCGATCTGGCCGACACCTTCGCCAGTCTCAACCTCAAGGGCATTTCCGATTGTGATCTGACGCGGGTGACCAGCGCGGTGCATCTGTTGATGCGCGAGGGCTGTGCGATTCTGAATGTGATTCAGGCGCGGGCGGTGCAGCGGGAAGAGGCTTACAAGACGCCGGTTTAGCGGTGTAGCGGCTGTTGCTATCGCGAGCAGGCTCACTCCTACATTAGATCTTCAGTGCACACAGTATTTGTGTTCAACACTGATCAATTGTAGGAGTGAGCCTGCTCGCGATGGCGTCAGCCCGGCCAATCCATCACTCCTTGACGCTCATGTATTCCTTGGCCCAGAGAATGTATTCCTCCGGTTGGGTATAGGTGTGCGTCAACTCGGTCGCGCTCAGGTCCGAAGCCTGGGTAAAAATCTGCCGCTGTTCGCGCAGGCTATCGTACGTCGCTTTGATCGCCGCAAAATAAGCGCCATGGCCATCAATGGTCACGCGTACACCGAGTTCGGCCAGACGTTTGTCATCGCGCAACGCCGGGTTGCCGTAGGTCACCAGCATCAACGGTACGGTCAGGTGTTCGGCGATTTGTTCCAACTGATCAAAATCCTGAATCCCGACCATGCAGATGCCGTCAGCCCCGGCCGCCTGATACTGGCGAGTGCGGCTGATGATTTCCTGGTTCGGCAGAATGCCGGCGTTGGTCCGGGCAATGATCGCCATTTCCGTATCGACCCGGGCTTCCAGCGCTGCGCGGATCTTGCCGACACCTTCGGCGACGGTGATCAGGTCGGTGGATTTGCGCCCGAACTGGGCAGGCAGCAAGGTGTCTTCGATGGTCAGGGCGGCGACGCCGGCGCGTTCCAGTTCGACGATGGTACGCATCACATTGAGGGCGTTGCCGTAACCGTGGTCGGCGTCGGCAATCACCGGCAGTTGGGCGACGCGGCCGATGCGGGTGGCCTGTTCGGCGAACTCGCTCAGGGTGATCAAGGCAAAGTCCGGTGCGCCCAGCACCTGCAACGAAGCGACGGAACCGCCCAGAATTCCCACTTCAAAACCCAGGTCAGCGGCAATGCGGGCGGACATCGGGTCGAACACCGAAGCGGTGTGATAGCAGGTGTCGGAGGCCAACAGCTGACGGAAACTACGGCGCAAATCTTGATGAGAAAGCCTGGTCATACGAGTTCCACCAATACAAAGGAATGGAAAGGCTTGAGCAAATGTGTCAACGCCGAAGAATGAAAAGGCTATCACGCGAATGGGTCAAGGATCATGACGAATTTGCAAGGCTGACGTTTGCCGATGAGCGCTTTGCTGAAAGGATTAATCTGATCGGGCGAAATTTGGCCGTATTGAGGGGGCAGGTAACAGCTTGACTGCATGGATTGAGGCGGGGCGGCGGTTCAGGCCGCCACCGCCTGTCGCTGTTGATTGGGCAGCATCACCGCGCGCACCGAATTACCCGGCTGAAGTTGCAGGCGTTGGGCGGTCATGCGGTCGATCGCCAGGCTGCTGCCGACTCGACGGGCGCGGGCGACGGTGATGCGGCAGTTTTCCAGGCGACGGTTGTGAATCAGCCACAGCGGCGCCAGGTCGTCCGGGGTGCCGAGGCTCAGGGTCAGTTCGAGGCTGTCACGCACGGTACGGATGTTGCGCAGCGGCGCCTCAATGACCGGGCCTCCATCAAAAATGTCGATATAACCTTTGTGGGCAAAGCCTTCGGCCTGAAGGATTTTCAGTGCCGGCTCGGTATTCGGATGCGCCTGCCCGATGGCGGCCTGTGCCTGTGCGGTGAGCAGGCAGGTGTAGAGGGGCTGACGCGGCATCAATTCGGCGATGAACGCCTTGTTGCCCAGCCCTGACAGATGATCGGCATGGCTGAAGTCCATCTGGAAAAAGTGCCGGCCGAGGCTGTCCCAAAATGGCGAACAACCTTTTTCATCGGCACTGCCACGCAGTTCGGCGATCATCTTCTCGCCAAACAGGTGCGGGAACTCGGCGGCGAACAGCAAGCGCCCGAGTGACAGCAGACGGCCGTTGCTGCCGGTGCGTTGATCGTGGCGCAAGAACAATGAGCACAGTTCCGATTGCCCGGTCAGTTCGTTATTGAGGAACAACGTCGGGATCTGCCGTTGAATACCCAGATCCGGCGCCGAACTCACCGTCAGTCCGACCCGATAGTTGTACCAGGGTTCGCGCAAGCCAACCGCGCCGGCCAACGCGCTGACGCCAACCACGCGCGTATCGTCGTCTTCGAGGACGAACAGATAATCGGCATCGGCGCGCTCCACTTGCTCGGCGAACGCTCGTTGCGCCCAGCGCACGCGGTGGGCCAGGCGATCTTCGTTGGCCGGCAGGGTGGTGAATCCCGGGCCGGCTTGTTGAACCAGTGTCATCAATGCAGGCAGGTCGCTGACGTTGACCGGGCGAACAATCATGCTGTAACTCCTTCTGCGCGCCTGTTCGGGCACGCTCGTTGGCTGCGGAACCGGGCGCGGTTCAAAGGGCAATCAGCCGTATCTGGCTGCCATCGGTTACGTTCAGCGCCGCACACATTGCAGGAGTGAGGGACAGCGGTTGATCGGGTTGGTAATCCAGTTCGGCAACGATGGCCCGGTAGCCACGCCACGCGTCGTTGCTCAACAGATAGCGGCCACGCGCATCGATTTCTGGCAACTGCTGCACCGGGGCCGTCTGGCTGCGGGCAATCGAACGGATATTCGCGGTGCGCGCATACAGGGTCGGGCCAGCATCGAACAGGTCGATGTAGCTGTTGGTTTCAAAACCTTCGCGCTCAAGGATGTCGAACGCCTCTTGCCCATCCGGGTGAATGCGCCCGATACACTCCTGCGCCGCCTGCGGCAGCATCGGTACGTAAATCGGGTATTGCGGCATCAGTTCGGCGAGGAATGAGCGGCTCTGCAACCCGCACAGGCGCTCGGCCTCAACGTACGGCAGGTCGAAGAAGTGCTTGCCCAGCGCATCCCAGAACGGTGAATGGCCGTGTTCATCGCTGTACCCGACGATTTCGGTAATCACCGCTTCGGCAAAACAGGGCGCATGGGCGGCAATGAACAACAGGCGCGCCCGCGAAAGCAATTCCGAGAACGGCGTGCGGACCAGCGCTTTGTCGATGTGAAAACCGCGCAGCAGCGTATGGTCGTTGAGGTCATGGCACAGCGACAATGCCGGCACACCGTGTTCGATGTTCAGCTCGCGCGAGGCACTGGTGAAATGGCGATTGCGCAGGCTGTAGAACGGCTCTTTAAAACCTGCCTTGGCAAGAATTTCCGAGCAACCGACCAGACGCTGCGTGTTGCAATCTTGCAGCACGAAAAAATAGTTTTCCGGCCCCTGCGTCCGTGCCGCGCTGTCGAACGAGGCGCAGGACGCGGCGATTTTGTCGCACAGGCGCTCGCTGTCATCCGGCAGCGAGGTCACTCCGACCATGCTGTCGCGGGCCAGTTGTTGCAATTGCGGCAGGTCGGTTGGCTCGACTGGGCGTAAGACCAGCATGGATGCACTCCTGTATCAAAGGGTTCGGCGAATTCACGAACCTGACTATCACTGTCGGTTTCCACGCGTTAAATCGGCGGTCGCCTGATTTGTTGTCAGACGCCGCTCTTTTTCTTGTCAGCCATTGCTCGGGTCAGGCAACGCGGTACTGGCGCCGAGCTTGTTGAGAAAGAACAGGTACACCAGGCCCAGAACGATCCAGATCAGGCCGAGTTTCTGCGCATCGACGCCCATGTTGTACATGATGGCCGCAACGATGATGAAGCCGATCACCGGGCAGATCAGGTGACGCACAACCTGACCGGACTTTTGCCGACGCCAGTAGTAGTTGATCACGGTCAGGTGCAGCAGCATGAAACCGCTGAGTGCGCCGAAGTTGACCAGCGAGGTCAGGGTGTCGACCGAGTTGATGAACAGGTAGCAGATCACCAGTGACAGCACCGCCACCAGATAAATGCTCAGATATGGCGTGTTGTGTTTCGGGTGCACCCTGGCCAGCACTTTCGGCAGTTTGCCGTCGCGGGCCATGCCGAACAGCAGGCGCGACACCGCAGCTTGCGAAGTGATCGCCACGGCCACACCCCAGGCCAGAGCGGTGGCGACAGCGGTCAGGGTGGCCAGCCAGCTACCAGCGGCGATTTCGGCAATTTCATAAAACGCGGTATCGGCGGATTTGAAGCCCATACCGGCTGCCAGATCGCTGGCAATCCAGGTTTGCGCAACGAAAATCACGCCCATGACCACCAGAGTGATCAACGCCGCTTTGCCGACGCTCTTGCCCGGATCACCCTTGATTTCTTCAGCGAGCGTCGAGATCGCATCGAAGCCGAGGAACGACAGCACCGCAATCGACACCGCTTGCATCAGCAGGGCGAAGTTGAACGTTTCCGGGTGATACAGCGGCGCCAGGGTCAGCTCGCCGTTACCCCCGCCGTTGTGCAGGGCGTTCCATGCATAGAACAGGAAGATCCCCAGTACCACCAGTTGCGCGAGCAGGAAGATGATGTTCATCCGTGCGGTGAAGGTGATGCCGCGCAGGTTGACGAACGTGGCGCTGACCAGGAACGCCAGAATGAAGCCGACCTTCGGAATGTCCGGATACAAGTGGTTGAGCGCCATGGCTGCGTACACATAAAGCAACGGCGGAATCAGCAGGTAATCGAGCAGCATCAGCCAGCCGGCGATGAAACCGACGTGTTGATTCAGGCCGCGCTGTGCGTAGGAATACACCGAGCCGGCAATCGGAAAGGCGCGGGCCATGCTGCCGTAGCTCAACGCGGTAAACAGCATTGCCATCATGCCAATGATGTACGCCAGCGGCACCATTCCCGGTGCCTCGGCATTGACGTAGCCATACACACCGAACGGGGCGATGGGGATCATGAAGATCATCCCGTACACCACCAGATCGGTGAGCGTCAGGCTACGTTTCAACTCTTGCTTGTAGCCGAATTCTTCAATTTCCATGAAGCGCAACTCCTTGTCAGCCAATCGGTTGTTTTAGTTGTTATGTCGGTCCATCGTTTACAGCGTCAGCATTCGATACGGCAGTGATTACAGCAATGGCGCAAGGTATCCGGCCCAGAGCGATACCGCTTGCGGGCTACGCAGCAAATCGTTGCGTACCTCGACCAGCACCGAGTCCAGGCCTCGGGCGTCGCCGTGCACCGGTACCGTCATGTCGCCCAGCGGGTCGATCTTGTACGGCTGATTGCCGGCCACTTGCAACGAATGTTCGCCGAGACCGTTGAGCAGCCGTTGCGCGTACGCCTTCGCCTGACCGAACAGCACGCCGATCTCCAGTGTTCGCGGCTGGCCGTAATACACCGGGGTGAAACTGTGAATCCCTACTACGCGCACCGCTTGACCTTTGGCGAGGCGTTCGTCGATCAGAGTCTGCAAGCGCGCATGGAACGGCTTGAACAGCGTCTGACGGCGGTACTCGCGAGTGGCTTCATCCAGCTCGCGGTTGCCCGGTATCTGATAGATCTCGCTCTGCGCCGGAATGCTGTCGGGCGCATGCCGTGGGCGGTTCAGGTCGATCAGCAGTCGCGAATAATTGGCGCTCAACAATGTTGCGCCGAGTTTTTCCGCCAACTGTTCGGCCAGTTGCAGCGCGCCGATGTCCCAGGCGATGTGTTCACCAGCGGCGGTATCATCAAGGCCCAGATTGTCGAGGGCTTCGGGGATGTAGCGACTGGCGTGTTCGCACACGAGAATCAACGGATTCGTCGAATCCTCGCGGCTCAGGTGGTAGACCGGTCGGGTGTACAACCCAAGCTCGGCGGATTCAGTACAGGCGTGCATAGTGCTCACACAGGTCAGCGGGCGAGAGCTGTTCCGTCAGCGCCAGTTCCTCGGTTTTAAGGGCGTGATAGGTATCGAGCAACGGCTTGGGCAGGCATTCGTTGAAGGCGCCACTGTTGCGCAGGCAATCCAGTGCCTGGGCCAGCGAGGCGGGCAGGGCGACAATGCCCCGAGCCTTGCGTTGCTCGTCGTTGAGTGAATCGGGAACTTCATCGGTGATGGCGTTAAGAGCCAGGCGCTGTTCGATGCCAAGGCGTCCGGCGATCAGCAGTGCGGCCATGGCCAGATGCGGCGAGGCCGTGGCATCCATGGCGCGGAACTCAAGGTTGAACTGCGTCGCCACCGATTTGCCGCCCAGGGTCACCGTCGGGCAGATGCGCAGCGCCGCCTCACGGTTCTGTTGACCCAGGCACGCGTAAGACGCGCTCCAGTGGTGCGGCTGCAAGCGCTCGTACGACACTGGCGTTGGCGCAGTGAACGCGCACAGCGCCGGCAAGTAATGGAGGACTCCGGCGGCCCAGTGCTGGCCGAGGCTCGACAGGCCATTGCTGGTGCCAGCGTCGTAAAGCATCGGCTGTCCGCCCGGATCGAGCAGGCTGACGTGCAAGTGCACGCCGTTGCACACGGCATCGGCGGCGGTCTTCGGCGCGAAACTGAGTTCGAGCCCCATCTGTCGGGCGATCTCGCGGGTGATTTCGCGCACGTTGACCGCACGGTCGGCAGCGGCTACGCCGAGGGTCGGCCGGCAGGTGATTTCGTATTGGTGCTTGCCGTATTCGGGGAGGAACATTTCCGGTTCGACACCGCCGGCGCGCAGAGCGCTGAGCAACCAGCCGCCGAACGCTGCGCCTTGGCGCTGAGCCTGCAGCGAAAACGCCAGGTGCTCGGCAACACCTGCGTGCAGGTTGAATTCGTGTTCGAACGCGGCGTTGACCTGTAAACCCAGTTCGTCGCGATAGCGTTCGACTTCATCGCGCAGCAGCGTGCGTGGACAGGCGCCCCACGGCCGGCCATCGGTTTCACGAATATCACCGTGGATGAAGTCCAGCGCCGGTGCGTCGGCATCCGGACCGTTGGCGACGGTGACGCGGCTGGCCAGATCCGGAATCAGGCGCAGATCGCCATAAGCGCCCCACGGATTGGTCGAGGCAATGATGTCTTGCGGGGTCAACGCGCTGTTGGCCGGCACCCAGCCACAACCGGCCGCCTGATAATGCTCAAGCTCATCGGTGGGAAACGAGCGCCCCCGAGTGATACCGATCAGGTCAGTGGTGACGATGGTGGTCATCGGCACAGCCGCCAGGCGCGAAGTCACGGCTGCATCTCCCGCAAACGGCCGAGCACGGTATTGGTGTCGGTGATCCAGCAATAACCCTTGATCGCATTGAGGCAAGCGTGATGACGTTCGGCGCTGTAAGTGGCACAGGCGTCTTCGACCAGAGTCACCAGATAACCACGATCGGCAGCGTCGCGCACGGCCATGTCGACGCACTGGTCGGTGACGATACCGGCGATGATCAGGTGACGGGTTTGAAGGTTGCGCAGCACGTAGTCGATGGCGGTCGAGTTGAACACGCCGGACGAGGTTTTCGGCAAGACGATTTCGTTGTCGCCCGGGGTCAGTTCGCCGATCACTTGTGCCTGCGGACTGCCCTTGGGCAGGTGCATGTCCGAAAGTTTATGGTCCAGCGAGCGATCGCGACCGTCGGCCGTCAGGCTTTCGATCAGAGTGTGCAGCACATTTTGCCTGGCCTCGCGAAAGGCGCTGAGCAACCGTTGCTGGTTGGGCACCACCTGCGTACGTGCGCGGTTGAGGAAATACTCGGCGTCCGGCTCACTGAGGTGCGGATCGAACTGCGGTTCGAGCCAGGCGCGCTGCATGTCCACCAAGAGCAATGCAGTGTGGTCGGTGACAAACGGCAAGTCCCGCGGCGAGCGGTGGGGAAGGCTGAACATCCTTATTTTTCCTCCAGCAGGTGAGTGGCGAAGTCGTTGCGCAGGGCATCGATGCCCTCGAGGCGATCGGCCAGATCCGGGCTGCGCAGGGTCAGGCAGGCAATCAGCGCTTCGACCTGTGCCAGCGCCGGGACCATGGTGTCGAACGGCGAGGCCGATTCGACCGGAGCGCTAATGATCAGGTCGGCCATTTCGCGCAGTGGTGAGGCATAAATGTCGGTGAACAGAACCACGCGGGCATTGTTGTTTTTTGCCGCTGTGGCGACACGCAGTGCCTGGGTCTGATAGCGGCGGTAATCGAATACCAGGACGACGTCCTGGCGCTGCAGATCGAACAGGCGGTCGGGCAACAGCGCGTTGTCTTCCAGGGCAAAGCAGCCGGGGCGCAGCAGACGCAAATGATTGAGCAGGTAAGTCGCCATCAGGCTGCTGAAGCGGCCACCGAAGCAGTACACCTGATGTCGGGCATCGAGCAGCCAGTCGGTGAGGATTCGCACGTCTTCGGGCTGGGTCAGCGATTGCGTGTCGACCAGCAGGCGATGGCTGTCAGCGAGGTAATGAGCCCAGGCGTCGTCTTTGTTTTGCTGCGCGCGCGGTTGCAACAGCGTGCGCGGCGAGCGCAGGCGATGGTCCATGTCGCTGAGCAGGGCGTCCTGGAATTCGGCATAACCGCCGAAACCGAGTTTTTTCACCAGACGCACGATGGTCGGATCGCTGACGCCGGCATGCTCGGCCAGGCGCGCCATCGGTCCAAGACCATTGCGCGGATACTGATCGAGCAAGGCGCGAACGACTTTGCGCTCCGATGGCGTGAGTTCCAGGCCGGGATCGGTGATCAGGTCTCTGAGAGGGGGCATCCGGGCTCCTGCTGGATGGGGGGTGTCGAATTCGCTTCATAATCCGTTAAAACAGTATTTATGTAACTCACGCTACATGTCTAGCGAATTTTTCGTCGTGTTTAAAAGGCTCCAAAATGGCGCAGGATGCCCGCGTCATAAGGGCTACACGGAAGTCGACAGGTGTTGTAGTCCATTGCCCATAGCTATGTCAGATATCGCCGCTTTTCTAACATCCAGAGTTCGCTCGGAAACGTATCGATCCCCCCGGCAACCGTTGGTTTACGGCACAATTGCCTTCAATCCGGCTCTACGCCGTTGATGTTTCTGATCCTCGGCAGAGTGAGCCCATCGTGCAGACCACCCGCTTGACACTGATTTGCCACGCACGAACCGTCGCACAGAAATTGGCGTGTTTTCCTACGAACGAGCCCGTTGAAGATGTTGCTCTGCCGCTTGGCACAATGGCTGCTCGCTTCAATGCGGCGCGACGTTTGCTCTGCGGCCCCGAACTGCGCACCCGGCAGACAGCCGCCTGGTTCGGGGCGGATGCTCGGGTTGACGAGGCATTGCGCGATTGCGACTGGGGAAATTGGCACGGGCGATCAATCAAGGACCTGCAAACGACGCAAGCGCAGGCTTTGCAAGCGTGGCTGACAGATCCGCATGCAGCGCCCCCCGGCGGCGAATCAGTGACGGATCTGGCCACGCGAGTCGCGGCATGGCTGCAAAGTTTGCAAACGACGCCGGGGCATGTGGTGGCGATCACCCACCCGTACATCGTGCGTGCCGTGCTGATGCAGGTGATGCAAGGCGCGGCGTTCAATGCAATCGACGTCGAACCGCTGTCAGTCATCGAGTTGCGCTTCAACGGGATCTGGCGGCTACGCTTGCCGGGCATCGACATCGAAGGAGCATGCTAATGAAACAACTGCTGGTGATCGGCATCGGTGCCGGTAATCCGGACTACATCACGATGCAGGCGGTCAAAGCGCTGAATCGGGTCGATGTGTTCTTTCTGCTGGATAAAGGCCAGAGCAAGGACAAACTGATCGATCTGCGCCGCGAGATCTGTGAACGCTACATCAGCGATCCCGCCTACCGTTTCGCCGAAGCCGCGAGCCCGGAGCGCGAGCGCGGCGATGTCGACTACAACGCGAGCGTCGATGAACTGAACTGCGCCAAGCAAGCGACCTTCGAGCGGCTGATCAATGAAGAATTGTCTGACGGCCAGTGCGGCGGTTTTCTGGTGTGGGGCGACCCGGCGCTGTACGACAGCACCCTGCGTATCCTTCAGGCGATTCTGGATTCGGGTCGTTGTCAGTTCGAGTTTGAGGTCATCCCCGGCATCACCAGCGTTCAGGCGCTGGCGGCGCGGCATAAAGTGCCGTTGAACAGTATTGGCCGCTCCGTCGAGATCACCACGGGCCGGCGTCTGGCGGCGGGGCAGGTGAGTGATGCCGACAGCCTGGTGGTGATGCTTGATGCCGAGGATTCCTACCACCACGTGGCCGACCCGCAAACTGCGATTTACTGGGGCGCGTATCTGGGCACGGCGGATGAGATCCTGATCAGCGGCAAACTTGGCGATGTCGCCGATGAGATCGAGCGGGTGCGCAAGGCTGCACGGGCGGAGCATGGCTGGATCATGGATACCTATCTGTTGCGCAAGTCCTAGATTTTCGCTGGCCTCATCGCTGGCTTGCCGGTGATGAGGCCCACCAGATCACCTCAAGACCTGACAAGGGCGCCACGCCCGAACCGCTCCCGATACACCGACGGCGGCACGCCCACCACGCCGCGAAACGCCACCCGAAAACTCTCCACCGAGCGATACCCGCAACGCTGCGCAACCTGTTCGGTGTTGTCCGTCGTGCTCTCCAGCAACTCCCGCGCCCGCGCCAGTCGTTCATGCTGTAGCCACGCCTTGGGCGACTGCCCGCAGGCTTCGGTGAAACGCCGCAAGAACGTCCGCTCGCTCATCGCCGCTTCGCTGGCCAGTTCGCGCACCTCCAGTGGTTCATGCAGGCGTTCGCGCGCCCATTGCATGACCCGTGACAAATCGTTGCGCGGCGTCGGGCTGACCGGCGTCGGAATAAATTGCGCCTGACCACCGGTGCGCTGCGGCGACATCACCAGCCGCCGCGCCACCGTATTGGCAACCTGAGTGCCAAAGTCACGGGCCACCAGGTGCAGGCAGGCATCGATTCCGGCGGCACTGCCCGCCGACGTGATCAGCTGTCCCGAGTCGACGTAAAGCACATCGGCGTCAACAGCAATCATCGGGAAGCCTTGTGCCAGTTCCGCCGCGTAGCGCCAATGCGTGGTTGCCGCATGGCCGTCGAGCAGACCGCTGGCGGCCAGCACAAACACCCCGGAACAGATCGACAACAGTCGCGCACCCCGGCCGTGAGCCTGGCGCAGAGCATCGAGCAACGCTTGCGGCACCTCGGCATTGCGGTCGCGCCAACCTGGAATGATGATGGTGCGTGCGGTGGCGAGCAGTTCCAGGCCGCCATCGGCCAGTACTTGAATGCCACCCATGGCGCGCATCGGGCCTTGATCGACCGCGGCAATCACGTGTTCGTACCACGGGAATTCGAACTCCGGCCGAGCCAGACCGAAGATCTCCACGGCAATGCCGAACTCGAACGTGCAGAGGCCGTCGTAGGCCAGAATCGCAACCAGTCCTGGAGAGGCAGGCATTTGGCGGAAAACTCCCGATGAGTGTCTTGTGCGCCACTGTAGCGATTCGCGTCGTCTCGATAAAGTCTGTTCATTCCCATCGATACGTAGGAGCAACACCACATGCCGAGCCTGGTTCGCGAAATTCCTGCCGCCCCTTCGGCGATTGCACTGATGCATTTCAGCAATCGTCTGACCTTCGAAACCGATTGTTCCGACGTGTTCGGCAGCCAGCAGGCCGGCGAGGTCGATTTTGTGTTGGTGGACGTGCGCGGACCACTGGCGTTTGAACGCGGCCATGTACCGGGCGCGATCAATATTCCCGGACGGTTGCTGACGGCAGAAGGTTTAGCCAGCTACCCGAAGAGCGCGCTGTTCGTGGTCTATTGCGCGGGCCCGCACTGCAACGGCGCCAACAAGGCTGCAGTGAAACTGGCGGCGCTGGGTTATCCAGTCAAAGAGATGATCGGCGGCATTACCGGTTGGCTGGATGAAGGCTTCGAACTCAACGTGCCCAAAACTGCAAACACCCCCATCAACTGCGCCTGCTGATCACCTGTAGGAGCTGCCGCAGGCTGCGATCTTTTGCCGTTGTTTTCAAAAAAAACACCAGATCGCAGCCTTCGCAAGCCCCCGCATAGGGCTTGTCCTACAGCCTTTGCACCACGACAGAGCAGCCGTTGACCCCGGTCAATGGTCGCGCCGAATTTTTGTAAGTATTTGTCGCTTAAACACAATTTACCCTGTGCGCGCCGCCATAGACTGCCGGCCACTTCGGTATTTGCCGTTAAAAGGCCATGACCGAACGCTGAATCGAAGCTGCCAATAAAAGCCTCCGCACACAGGAGTTATAAATGAAAAAGCTAGTGATGTTCGGTGCCCTGGCACTGTCGATGTTGTCTCTGACCGCTGTGGCCGAAGACGCCAAGCCGATCCGCATCGGTATCGAAGCCGGTTATCCGCCATTCTCGATGAAAACCCCTGACGGCAAACTGACCGGTTTCGACGTCGATATCGGCGATGCGCTGTGTGAGCAGATGAAAGTCAAATGTACTTGGGTCGAGCAGGAATTCGACGGTCTGATCCCGGCGCTGAAGGTGAAGAAAATCGACGCGATCCTGTCCTCGATGACCATCACCGACGATCGCAAGAAGAACGTTGATTTCACCATCAAGTACTACCACACCCCGGCGCGTTTCGTGATGAAGGCAGGCTCGGGCGTGAAAGACCCGCTGACCGAGCTCAAGGGCAAGAAAGTCGGTGTGCTGCGCGCCAGTACTCACGACCGTTACGCCACTGAAGTGCTGGTTCCGGCCGGGATCGACCTGGTGCGTTACGGCTCGCAGCAGGAAGCCAACCTCGACATGGTTTCCGGGCGTATCGATGCGATGCTGGCCGACTCGGTCAACCTCAGCGACGGTTTCCTGAAAACCGAAGCTGGCAAAGGTTTTGAATTCGTCGGCCCGACCTACGAGGACGCCAAATACTTCGGTGGCGGCGCCGGCATCGCGGTGCGCAAGGGCGATACCGCGCTGGCCGAGCAATTCAACCAGGCCATCACTGAAATCCGCGCGAACGGCAAGTACAAGCAAGTGCAGGACAAGTACTTCGACTTTGACGTGTACGGCCATTAATACGCCGTCAAAAAGTGGCCCCGTGTAGGCGGAGGCCACTTTTTTTATGGCCATGATTTATCCTGCCCCACACCTTCCAACGCAGGAGCCTGCGGCAGCTCCTACAGAGATAGCGGAGTTTTCTCATGCAACGTATCGACCATGTTCTACCCTGGAGCCATTTGGGCAGCGAACGCTCTCTCAGCGTATTCCGTTACGGCGCCGGCGACCGCAAGGTGTATATCCAGGCCAGCCTGCACGCCGATGAGCTGCCAGGCATGCGCACCGCATGGGAACTCAAGCAACGCCTTAACGACCTCGAACAGCAGGGCCGCCTGCACGGTGTGATCGAGCTGGTGCCGGTGGCCAACCCGATCGGCATGGACCAGCATCTGCAAGGCAATCACATGGGCCGTTTCGAAATGGGCAGCGGCAAGAACTTCAACCGCGCGTTCGTCGAACTCAGTGCGCCGGTCGCCGCTTTGATCGGCGCGCAGTTGGGTGCCGATGCCGAGACCAATGTCGTCCTGATTCGCCAGGCCATGGGTCAGGTGTTCGATCAACTGCCGGCTCCCGCCTCGCAACTGGAAGCCCTGCATCGACTGCTGCTGCGCCACGCCTGCGACGCCGATATCACCCTCGATCTGCATTGTGATTTCGACGCTGCGATCCATCTTTATGCGCTGCCGCAACATTGGCCGCGGTGGCAATCTCTGGCGGCCCGTCTGCAGGCTGGCGTGGCGTTGCTGTGTGAGGATTCCGGCGGCAGCTCGTTCGATGAATCCTGTTCGACGCCTTGGCTGCGTCTGGCGCAAGCCTTCCCCGCTGCGGCGATTCCGCCAGCGAACCTCGCCACCACGCTGGAGCTGGGAAGCATGGGCGACACCCGGGTCGATCAGGCTCAGGCCAATTGCGAGGCTATTCTCGGTTTTCTCGCCGAGCAGGGTTTCATCAGCGGAGAATGGCCGGCGGCGCCGAGCGAATGCTGCGAAGGCATGCCGTTCGAAGGCACCGAATACCTGTTCGCGCCGCACCACGGCGTGGTGAGCTTTCTGCGCCGCGCCGGCGAATGGGTGGAAAAGGGCGATGCCTTGTTTGAAGTGGTTGATCCGTTGCAGGATCGTCTGACCACCGTGTATGCGGGGACCAGTGGTGTATTGTTCGCGATTGATCGCGGGCGCTATACCGAACCCGGGATCTGGCAGGCGAAGGTGGCGGGACGGGTGCCATTTCGCACTGGCAAGCTGACAAACGACTGATCGTCGCCTGGCGCGTTTGCCGGCTGGTTACCGGCAGATGACGCCCCTTGATCGTTCCCCCTCGCGCGTTATCTCGCCGGCCGGCGGCGGTGTAGGACAGCTGAGGCATTCGGCCAGTAAAAAAACCACTGAAAAGCGGCAAATTGCTGGCCCCCGAGGCGCATCTTCATCGGCAAAATCGCCTTTTTTCAAAAGGTTAGGTTGGCTATATGCGGACGATTGTCATAACCGTTGCAACGCTTTCCCTGGCTGTTCTTGCCTCGGGCGTCCAGGCAAAAGAGTTAAGCAAGAGTCACCGGTTTGCCTGCATCTGGGGTTCCGATATCGCCGCCGGCGCACAGCAATCCAAGCTGTCGGGCATCTCCCTGTATGGCGCGCGCAAGCAGTTGCAGGTGCGCAGGTTTCAGCAGCCATGGATGCGCATGACGGCGATGGGCATCACCGAGCAGACCTACAACAGCACTTCAAAGCTCAAGCCTGCGGCGGTCAAGCAGACTTACTACGAGCAGTGCGTCAGGCACGAACTGGCGCAGCGTTGAAACACCAGCGAGGAACCCTTGTCGTGTGAAATTCAGTGTTGGCGCTGGAGTACCATGAGCCATCTTTATCACCTGCAGAGTCCATTACCGCATGCCTGATCTAACGCGTATCACGTCCTTGTTCGATCAGGCGCAGCGGGCCATGCGGCTGGTCTGGGGGACATCGCGAGGCTTGTTTCTCGGGCTGGTACTGGCAACGCTGGTTGCCGGGCTGCTGCCGGCACTGGCCGCATGGTTGGGGCAGCGGATCGTCGATGCCGTGGTTGCGGCGATGCAGTTGCACGCGCAACAGGGCAGTGCGCCGCTGTGGCCCGTGTTGCGTTATGTGTTGTTGGAAGCCGGGGTGTTGGCGTTGTTATCCGGCACCCAGCGGGCGCTCTCGGTGCAGCAGTCGCTGTTGCGGGTGCAACTGGGACAGAAGGTCAATACGCTGATTTTGCAGAAAGCGCAGACCCTGTCACTGGTGCAGTTCGAAAACTCCGAGTTTTACGACAAACTGGTGCGTGTGCGTCGCGAGGCTTCGACCCGGCCACTGGCGCTGGTCATGAAGTCGCTGGGCTTGACTCAGAACCTGATCATGCTGATCAGCTTCGGTGTGCTGTTGGTGCATTTTTCGCCGTGGGCGCTGGTGTTGCTGGTGGTCGGTGCATTGCCGGTATTTTTTGCCGAGGCGCATTTTTCCGGTGACGCCTTTCGCCTGTTCACCCGCCGAGCGCCGGAGAGCCGGCAGCAGAGCTACATCGAAACCTTGTTATCTCACGAGACCTATATCAAAGAGGTCAAGCTGTTCGGCTTTGCCCCGTTGTTGCTGCAACGCTACCGCGACACGTTCGCCAGGCTGTATGCCGAAGATCGACGCCTGACGTTGCGGCGTGATGGTTGGGGTTTCGGCCTTGGCCTGCTCGGAACCGCAGCGTTTTACCTGGCCTACGCCTGGGTGGTGACCGATGCCGTGCATGGCCAGATCAGTCTCGGCCAGATGACCATGTATCTGGTGCTGTTCAAGCAAGGCCAAAGCGCGGTGAGCAGCAGTCTGAGTGCGATCAGCGGTCTCTACGAGGACGGCCTCTACCTGACCAGTCTGTATGAATACCTGGCCGAACCGGTGCAGGTCGATACCGGTCACCTGACGGTCGGCGTCCGCCCAGGGGATGGCTTGCGTTTCGAAAACGTCGGTTTCCGTTATCCCGGAGCCAGTCGGCCGGCATTGGAAAACATTGACCTGCAACTGTTGCCAGGCCAGAGCATGGCGTTGGTCGGGGAAAACGGTTCTGGCAAGACTACGCTGATCAAGCTGCTGACCCGGCTTTACCACCCCGATCAAGGGCGCATTCTGCTCGACGGCAGCGATTTGCAGGAATGGCAGGAAACCGCGTTACGTCGGCGCATTGGCGTGATTTTTCAGGATTACATCCGCTACCAGTTCACTGTCGGCGAAAACATCGGCGTCGGCGATACCCTGGCGTTCAGCGACCAGCAGCGGTGGCAGGAGGCTGCTACCCAAGGCATGGCGGCACCTTTTATCGAAGGGCTCGACAAGGGTTACGCCACGCAATTGGGACGCTGGTTTGCCGGTGGTCAGGAACTGTCCGGAGGGCAGTGGCAGAAGATTGCCTTGTCCCGCGCGTACATGCGCCGTGATGCAGACCTTCTGATCCTCGATGAACCGACTTCGGCTCTCGACCCGGCGGCGGAAGCGGCGGTGTTCGAGCATTTCAGCCAGCACAGCGAAGGGCGCATGACCTTGCTGATCTCCCACCGTTTTTCCAGTGTGCGCAATGCCGATCACATCATCGTGCTGCAACAAGGGCGGATTCTCGAGCAGGGTGGCCACGATGAGCTGATTGCCACTGCCGGGCATTACGCGCAACTGTTCGATTTGCAGGCGCGCGGGTACCGCTAGGTGTCCCGCGAGCTGCGCACGCTCGCAGGCCCGGCCACCCGAGGGGCGGTTTTGCTCTGCATCAAGCTGTCGAGCGCCTTGCGGTAATTCTGCCCGCCGAGGGCCATGCTGTTGTTGTGCGTGGCGCCCGGCACCAGCAACAGGCGTTTGGGTTGCCGGGCGGCGTTGAACAACTGTTCGCTGAAGCGCGGCGGCACGAACGCATCAGCCAGACCATGCACCACCAGTAAAGGCATATGGATGTCGGCGATTTTGTCGATCGAATCGAATTTTTGCGACAGCAACCAGCGCACCGGCAAGGACGTATTGGCCACTGCGGCCGCAACATCGGCCAGGGATGTGAAGGTCGACTCGATCACCAGCCCCCGCACCGGCAGTGGGACGTTTTTACGCGCAGCATCCTTGCCGAGTTCTGCAGCCAGATCGATCGCGACAGCGCCGCCGAGTGAGTGGCCATAGATCAGCCGTTTGCTGGGATCAGGTTGCAGCAGCTTGAAGCGTTCCCACGCCACCCGCGCATCTTCGTAAACGCTGCTTTCGGATGGCAGATCACCCTTGCTCTGGCCGAAGCCACGGTAGTCGATGGCCAGCACCGAATAGCCCGCCGCGCGCAGTTGTTCGATGCGGAACAGCTGTCCGGTGAGATTCCAGCGTACGCCATGCAGATACAGGATGGCCGGGGCATTGGGTTTTTCCGCCGGCCACCACCAGGCATGGATGTTTTGTCCGGCCTTGAAACTCTTCGGTTGCAGATCGAGTTCCTGCACGCTGCCGGGCAGGCCGCGATACCAGCCGGCCGTGCCCGGTTCAATGCGAAACAGCAGCGTGCGCTCGGTGTGTTCGAGCACGGCACAACTCGTCGGCACGCCGATAATCAGCGCAGCCATGCAGGCGAACGCCAAGCGACGGCGACGCAGACGGGTCATGAAGGCGAGGAACATTAAACGTTTCACCAAAGGTCGGACAAAGAACGCTTTTTACCAGATGCCTTGGCCTGCGGCGTGACATTTTCGACCACCGTACCTGCGCAACGATTACAAAATGCTGCAACAACTCAGCAGACCTGCAGCACGATCTTGCCGATATGGTCACCGGCCTCCATGTGCGCGTGGGCCTGGGCGGCGTCGGCGAGCGGATAGACCTTGTCGATGAGTGGCAGGCAGCGTCCGGCGGCCAGCGCTGGCCACACGTGCTTGCGCAGTTCACTGGCAATCGCCGCTTTTTCTGCAGCATTGCGCGCGCGCAGCAGCGAGCCGGTAATCACCGCACGTTTGGCCATCATCGCCAACAGATCAAAGTCGTTGGCCTTCGCGCCGCCGAGGAAACCGAGCATCACCAGCCGGCCGTCCATCGCCAGGGCACTGACGTTATCGTTGAGGTAGGAACCGCCCATGATGTCGAGAATCACATTCACGCCCTGACCAGCGGTTTTCTCGGCGATCACTTTGGCGAACTCTACTTCGCGATAGTTGATCGGCTGGCCACCGAGCGTGCTGATCGCCGCGCATTTCTCAGGGCTGCCAGCGGTGGCGAAGGCTTCGATACCGAATTCGCGGCAGAGCATCAGGGCGGTGGTGCCGATGCCGCTGGTGCCACCATGGATCAACGCGCGCTGACCTTTGCTGGCGCCACCGAGACCGAACAGATTGGCCCACACGGTGAAAAACGTCTCCGGGATCGCGGCGGCTTGCACCCAGTCGAGCCCCTCGGGAATCGGCAGCGTTTGCCCGGCCGGCACAGCGGCGTACTCGGCGTAGCCGCCACCATTGGTCAGCGCGCAGACGCGGTCACCGACGGCGAACGGGCTGACGCCGGCGCCAAGGGCCACAACCACCCCGGCAACTTCCAGGCCGGGGATCGGGTTCATGCCCGGTTTCATCGGGTATTTACCGGCGCGTTGCAGTGCATCCGGGCGATTGATCCCGGCGGCGTGCACGCGGATCAACACTTCACCTTCGGCGACGTCCGGGAGCGGCACGCGTTTGGCTTGCAAGACGTCGGGGCCACCGGGTTCGGTGATTTCGATGCGGGTCATTTCGTGGGGTAAGGACATAGTGCTTCCTCCTGATAAAAGTGCGTGTAGATGGGAGTCGTGCATCCCTCGATAAATTCAGGTCAATCCCGATAACCCTGTGGGAGCGAGCTTGCTCGCGAAGGCGCCGGGACAGTCAGTGCAGGGTTGTCAGATAAAGCGCTTTCGCGAACAGGCTCGCTCACACGTTGGGTTATGCGGGCCCAAACGTTCATGGCCTGTTCCAACAGCAACGCCACGCCAATCGCACCGCAGGCAATCATGAACAGCATCGCGTGGTGGCCGCCATTGACGTTGAACAGCGCCGAATAGGCAAACCCGGCCAGCGCCTGGAAAGTGGCAAACGACACCGTGGCGCGGCTCCAGGCGATTTGCTGGCGAGCGTGCTCCGGCACCAGTTCGTGCACCCGCGCCAACGCCAGCGGCACGATGCCCGGCGGGAACGAGCCGAGAATCACCGCGAGCAACGCCAACGCCAGGAATGATTGGGAAACCGCCAACAGCCCGAGGGTAATCGCCTGAATCACCAGCACCAGGCGAATGCTCAACCGCGCGCCGAGCTTGTCGGCCAGAAAACCATAACTCACCGGGCCGACAATCGCGCCCAAACCGTACATCACCCACACCAGCGCGCCGACGTGCGCGCCGGCACCGAGGCCGCGGGCCACGTAATCCACCAGAAAGACCATGGCTGGCACCAGTCCCGCGGCCATAAAGGCGTACTGCGCGAACAATACATAAACGCCGGCAGGTGTCGGTGCAATCACGGTGTTTTGCGCAACAATCGGCGCCGGCAGATCAGCGGGCCAGCCAAACCAGCTCACCGCTGTCAGCAACAGCGCGATGGCACCGAGCCCCAGCCATGTGGCTTGCAAACCGAGGTTCAGCAGTGGCGGCACAATCGTCCCGGAGCCGGCAATGCCGAGGCCGATGCCGAGGAATATCGCGCCACTGGCCAAGCCCTTGCGAGCCGGTGGAACATGTGGCAGCACCGTCGCCGCGACCAGCACCATGATTGCGCCCCCGGCGATGCCCGACAGCAAGCGCCAGCCGAAAAACCAGCTCACTGACAATGGGAACGCACAGGCGAAGAATGCCGCCGTGACCACCAGCATCATCAGGCGCAGGGCGTTTTTATTGCCGAGATGACGCGCCATCGGGCGGCCGAGCAGGGCGCCGATCAAGTAGCCAATCAGATTGGCTGCGCCGAGATACACCACATCGTTGGCAGAAAACCATTGCGCCTGAATCAGCGCGGGAATCAGCGGTGTGTAGGCAAAGCGTGCCAGTCCAATGCTGACCAGGCTGGCGCAGAGCCCAGCGAAGATCGGCAGCCAGAGAGCGCCGGAAGTTTGAGTGCGCATGATATTGACGTTTCCGAAGAAGGTTTATGGCACCCAGCATATCGGCTATCGTTGCTGCGTTTATGCAGCGAATTTCCATTGTTGTGATGCGAAATTGCATCAAGGGGAGGCAGGGTGAATTGGGATGATGCTCGGGTGTTTCTCGCGGTTTGCCGCGCGTCGACATTGCGCGGGGCCGCGCGTGTCCTGAATGTGGATCAGGCGACGGTCGGGCGGCGCCTCAGCGCACTGGAAAAGTCCCTTGGCGCGACGTTGTTCCTGCGTACCTCCGACGGCTACGCCTTGACGGCGGTAGGCGAGGCGGCGCTGAAGAATGTCGAGAAAATGGAGCATTCAGCACTGGAACTGGAGCGGCAGATCCAGGGGCTCGATGATCGACTGACAGGCAGTGTGCGGGTCAGTACCACCGATTCGCTGGCCATCGATTTCCTGATACCGGCCATGGCCCGCCTGCATGAACTGCATCCCCAGGTACAGGTGCAACTCGACGCCTCTACGCAAATTCTCAGTCTGGCCAAGCGCGAGGCGGATATCGCGGTGCGCAATACGCGACCGGACAACCCGGATTTGATCGCCCGGCGAATTGCCCGTTGGCCCGTAGGACTTTTCGCAACTCAGGCATATGTCGATAGCAAGGGCGCACCGGAGCCGGGCACGGCATTTGAAGGCCATGATCTGGTGGTCTATCAACCATATCTGGCGAATAAAAAGGACCTGACCCTGGTCTCTGAACCGATGAATCGCGGGCGGATCGTCGCCAGTCTCAGTTCAAGTCTGCTGGTACGCCGCTCGATTGCAGCAGGCCTGGGCGTTGGAGAAATCCCGGTCTACATGGGCGAGCGCGACGGTCTGGTCAGAGTCTGGCCAGAGCGTACCCGGCCAGAGCCCTATGAGGTGTGGCTGGTGACCCATGCGGATCTGCGTCATACCGCGCGGGTGCGGGCGGTGATCGAGCAGATAGTCGAGGCGTTTGCACTGGAGAACGAATAGGTTCCAGGGCGGTTTTGGCAGAGCTACAAGGCCTGATGAAACGGCCTACGTCCGGGTCAGAATCCGCTGGCTTGTGAGTCTGCGGGGAGAGCTCTATCGTTGACGTCAATGGCCACGGAAGGTCTCGGTAACCCGAAAGGTGTCGAATTGAACGTCAGGGAAGTGCTTCAAAATCCAGTGTGTGACACGTCGAGCGAAAGTCGGAATAGCCAAGCCATGAATGACATCAGACGCGAAGAGTTCAATGCCAGGATCGAGACCATCGAGGCACGGATGGATGCCCGCATCAGCGAGGTGTCGACAAAAATCGATACTGGGGTGAATGAACTGTCGACAAAAATCGATACCCGGGTGCGTGAAGTGTCGGCAAGAATCGATGCGTTTCTCGTCGCTCAGGCTGAGCGGGACAAGTGTCAACTCGAACGAGATAAACGCTACGATTTGCTTTCGATGGAAATGCGAGAAATTGCCAGGAGGACAGAGGAATCTGTCAGGCAAGGCGCTACGGTAAAGGCTAATGTCTGGGCGGCCACTGCCGTGCAGTTGGTTGGCATCGTGGCGATCGTTGTCGGTGCCTACTATGCCAACCAGGCCAACATGTATGTCGCGATGCAAACGACACTGGCAGCGATTCAGGCGGGCAAGGAGTTCAGCGTACCCAATCCCTTCGAGTTTTCATTGCCTGAATCGGCGCAATAAAAAAACGGCCTTCAGTGAAGGCCGTTTTTTGTGGGCGTTAATAAACTGCCTCATGGCATCTGCGGCAACTCCTGGGGCCGCAAGTCAAACACCAGCACTTCGGCATCCACGCCATTGCTCAAGGTCAGTGCCTGTTCTTCACGAACCCGCACGCCGTCACCTTCGCGCAATTGCACGCCGTTCAGTTCGACACTACCGCGTGCCACATGCACGTAGGCGTAGCGGTTGGCCGGCAGTTCCAGGGTGGCGCTTTCCTGGCCGTCGAACAGCCCTGCGTAAACCCGTGCATCCTGACGAACTTTCAGCGATCCGTGACTGCCTTCCGGCGAGATGATCAGTTGCAGACGACCGCGTTTTTTCTGCGCGCTGAAATGCTCCTGCTGGTAACGCGGTCTGGCGCCGCTGACTTCCGGCACGATCCAGATTTGCAGGAAATGCACAGGCTTGCTCGCCGAGTGGTTGAACTCGCTGTGCGCCACGCCGCTGCCGGCGCTCATCAGTTGCACGTCGCCAGGGCGGATGACGGAACCGGTGCCCAAAGTATCCTTGTGTTCCAGCGCCCCTTCGAGCACGTAGGAAAAGATCTCCATGTCGCGATGCGGGTGCTGGCCAAAACCTTTGCCGGCCGCCACGCGATCATCGTTGATCACCAGCAGGTCGGAGAAACCCTGCTCACGCGGGTCGCGGTAGCTGGCGAAAGAAAAGGTGTGGAACGACTTCAACCAGCCATGATTGGCGAGGCCGCGATCGGAGGCTTTGCGAAGAGTCAGCATGATGAAATCTCCTTGCGGGACGTGAATTCGTCCGAGTGAGGAGAAGGTTACTGTTTACCTCTCTGCACAATAAGTAGATGGAAATTGAAAGACTGTCCTGATCAGGTTGACAGTTTTGCGGCGCCGTTCACGGAATTTCTTGCCCCGGTATCGTCGCACTTGGCCATAATGTTCGGCCTGTCTGACACGTTTATCTTTTTTTGATCACAGTGATGGTTCCCATGAAAACCGTGGCAATGGTGCTGTTTCCAGACTTTCTTCTGCTCGACATGGCCGGGCCGATGGAAGTGTTTTCGGTGGCCAACCGTTACTTGCAAGCCGAGTCGCACTATCAACTGTTTACCCTTGGCACCGAGCACGGGCCATTGCGCGCCTCCAATGGCGTACGGGTGCAGGCCGATCGGCACATTGATGACGCCAGTGATCACTATGACTTGCTGCTGGTGCCGGGCGGCCCCGGCGCCTACAACGAAAGATTTCCAGGATTGTGCGCCTGGCTGCCAGGCGCGGTGCAGCGTGCTGCCTGCTATGGCTCGATCTGCACCGGTGCGTTTGTGCTGGGGCATGCCGGATTGCTTGACGGCTATCGCGTCACCACCCACTGGAACTACACCGAGCGTTTGATCAAAGGTTTCCCCAAGGCCAGCGTCGCGACCGATCAGATTTTTGTCGAGGATCGTAATCTGATCACGTCCGGCGGGGTCACCGCCGGGATTGACCTGGCACTGGCCGTGATTGCCCGGGACCACGGCAAGAAACTCGCCCAGGACGTGGCCAAAGTGCTGCTGGTGGTGATGAAACGTCAGGGCGGTCAGGCGCAGTTCAGCCCGTTGATGGCTGCCGTGGCCCCGCAGGAAACGCCCGTCACGCGGGTGCAGAACCATGTTCTGGAACACCTCGACGAAGCGTTCACCGTCGAGCGCATGGCGAGTCTGGCGAACATGAGCGCGCGTCACTTCGCACGAGTGTTCGCCCGTGACGTCAACATGACCCCGATGGAGTTCCTGCAAAGTGCGCGCATCGATTGTGCGCGAAACTTGCTCGAAACCAGTGATCTGCCGCTGAAAACCGTGGCCTATAAAAGTGGCTTTGGCAGCGTGCGGCATATGCGCTCGCTGTTCGCCGAAAAGCTCGGTCTGACCCCCGCACAGTACCGCGAACAGTTCAGCTAGAGCGGTTCTGTCCGTCTGGCGCACCCGGATGTCCGTGCTGCGCCCTGCGTGGTGGTTGTACCGTCACCTGAGGCTGCCAAGATACTTGGCATGAACAGCCATTACGATTTGAACCCGGCGTCGGTGCTGCGTTTCGGCCCTTACGCGTTTCATTTGCGCCAGCGGCTGATCCTCGACGGGGATCGGCAATTGCGCATGGGCGGTCGCGCGCTGGACATTCTGCAAGTACTGGTCGAACGCGCCGGGCGAGTGGTCAGCAAAGAGCAGTTGATCGCTCTGGTCTGGCCGACGTCGGTGGTCGAAGAGATCAACTTGCGTGTGCACATCGCTGCGCTGCGCCGCGCATTGCGCGACGGCGAGAACGGTCAGCGCTACATCGTCAATGTCCCGCAATGCGGTTACAGCTTCATTGCGCCGGTGCATTACGACAGCACGGCGCAATTGGTTTTCGAGCACTTGCAAGCGCCGCAACACAACCTGCCCGCCAGACTGACACCGGTCACTGGTCGTGATGCGCTGGTCGGCAGCCTGGTGCGGCAACTGCCACTGTGCCGGATGATGACAATCACGGGCGCGGCGGGCGTGGGCAAAACCACCGTGGCGCTGCGCGTCGCAGAACTGTTGCTCGAGCATTTTTGCGATGGCGTATGGCGGGTCGACCTGGCGTCGTTCGACAACAGCACGCCACTGCTCGAAGCCGTGCTCGACACGCTTGAAACCGACTTCGCCACACTCACGCAGCGCCATGCCTTGTTGGTGCTGGATAACTGCGAGCACCTGCGTGAACGCTGTCAGGCGCTGGTGCAACACTTGCTCGACGCCGCACCGCGCCTGTCGGTACTGGCAACCAGCCGCGAGGCGTTGCGGGTCAATCTGGAAACGCTGCAGCCGTTGCGGCCGCTCACGGTGCCCAAATCGTCCGAGTTGATCAGTGTCGAGGAGGCGATGAGTTACTCGGCGGTGCAGTTGTTTGTCAGCCGTGCGCGCACCCGTCAGCAGGGATTCATGCTGCGTGAACAGGATCTCAAAGCGGTCTGCGATATCTGCCGTCGACTCGATGGATTGCCTTTGGCAATTGAACTGGCGGTGACGCAGATCGATGCGCTGGCACTGGTCGGGCTGCAGGCGCAACTGGGCAATTGCCTGCAGTTACTCAGTCATGGTCGGCGCACCGCCGTGCCGCGTCATCGAACGCTCAAGGCTGCGCTGGACTGGGGATATCAAGGCCTGAACGACGCCGAGCAATTGGCCTTGCAACGGCTGTCGGTGTTCCCGAAAGCCTTCACGCTGGATGACGCATTGGTCGTTGTCACCTGTACGAATCTGCCGGCGCAGGTGCTGGTGGCCGTGGTTGCGCAACTGGTCGCCAAGTCGTTGCTCTGTGTCGAGCGGGGCAGTGGAATAGCGCGCTACCGGATGCTCAACACCACGCGCAGTTACGCCCGCGAGCAATGGCCTTCACAGGCACAGCGGGCCGACATCGAGCAGCGCCATGCGCGCTACAAAAGCCGCGCTTCAGAGATTCAGTTGGCGGTTTAATTCATCCAGCAGGCTGCGCACTTTGTGCAAGTCCGGGGTGGCGTAGCCTTCGGTGAAGCGTTGATAGATCGGCGCCAGCAGTTCCAGCGCTTCGCGATAGCGGTGTTGCCGCTGCCACAGTTGCGCCAGTGAGGTGGCACTGCGCAACTCCCAGGCCAGTGCGCCTTGGGTTTGGGCAATGGACAGGGCTTGGAGGAGGATTTCCTCTGCTGTCTCAAGGTTATCGCTAGCTGAACTGACGTCATCGCTGGCAAGCCAGCTCCCACAATGATTTGCAGTTGAATCCAAATCTTCAGAACACCCCGCAAACCTGTGGGAGCTGGCTTGCCAGCGATGGGGGGCTGGCAGACTGTGCCGATCCGCAGCCAACAGCCGATCCGCCCGCGCCCGCAAAATCTCCGCCGTGCTCCAACCCGCTTCGCCGCTGCGCGCTCGCTCGACCAGCGCCTCGTCGACAAACCGATCATCCAGCGTGACCATGATTTCCCGGATCAAGCCACTGTCTTGTGCCTGCACCGGCGCAGCGTTTTCGGCATCGATCACCTGCGCGTAATGCCGCGCCCACGTATGGAACAGCAGTACCGAATGCTTCTGCGATTGTTCGAGCAGCAACTGCAACAGTGCGCGGGCGTTCTGCTGGTCACCGTTGTAATGAGCGATCAGGCACGTGGCCAAGGCCAGGGTGTAACAGATCGACGTGCCGTGGTTGATCTGCACGGCGATGTCGAGCGCCTGCCGCGCGGTTTTCCAGGCTTGCTCGGGGAAGCCTTGCAGCCACAGCACCCGCGCCAGTACCGTCAGCGAGGCAACGCTCTGGTCATATTGCACGCCAAAGCCGTGGGTGAACCGATTGAGGTGGCCGCTGTGGGCCATGCGCTCGATCACCTGTTCGGCGTGCTCCCGGGCCTGCGGCTGGTCGCCAGCGTAATGCAACGCCAGCACCCGCAACCGGTGTGTGCTCAGGGACAACAACGGATCACCGTGAGTGCCGAGCCGGTCGAACTGTTCGCTCTGTACCAGAGCCTTGCGGTAATGCCCGCAACTGAGGTTGACCGCCATGTGCCCGGACACCGCACGCAACTGTGCGGCGACATCGCCATGCTCCTGCGCCAGTGCGTCAGCCTTGACGAACGCGGCGATGGTTTCCGGCGTGCCGCCCCACGTGTGATAGCAAGCGCTACCGAGGGCCAGTTGCAGCGCAATGTTCAGGTGCGGGCAGGGTGGCTGAATACCTTCAAGCAGATTCAACGCCTGGCGCACGTAGCCACCGTACTCCTTGAGCAGCGACAGCTCCTGCCAGAGCGGCGCCGACGCTGCCGTCAGGCGAATCCCCAGATCGTCCGGTCCTTCATCGTTCAAACACCAGCCCAGTGCTGCGCGCAAATCTTCCAGACCTCGGGCGTAGCGTTCGATCCACAATGTGGTCGGGGTGTTTTCCCAGTCCGCCTGCGCCAGATGCATCAACGCCAGACAACGTTCGGCATGGCGTTCACGGGTTTCAGTCAGTTCGGCAGCCTGTTCGAGTTTTTCCAGGGCATAGCGGCGGGTGGTGTCGAGCAGACGGTAGAAGACCTCTTCATCACCGACCTCGACACTGAGCAGTGATTTGGCGGCCAACTGCGTGATCGAGGCAAACACCGCACCGGGTTCGATCTGCGGGCCAACGATCACTGCCGCCGCAGATTCCAGAGTGAAACCGCCACGAAACACGCTCAAGCGACGCAGGCCAGTCTGCTCACAGCGGTTGAGCAAATTGAAGCTCCAGTCCAGCGTGGCGCGCAGGGTCAGATGGCGCTCCAGGCTGCTCTGATTACCCGGTGCCAAGGGCGGCAGACGCCCCTGCAACTGGCTCAGCAATCCCGCCAATCCCAATTCGGCGACCTGCGCCGCAGCCAATTCCAGCGCCAGGGGAATACCGTCCAGCCGATGGCAGATTTCAATCACCAAGGGCAACTGGGCATCGCCTAATACGAAGTTTTCCTGCGCCGCCGTGGCGCGTTCGACGAACAGTTGCGGGGCTGAGAACGCGAGCGCTTGCTGGTGATCCAGCACGGTCGCCATCAATGGATAATCGAGGGAATCCAGACGCTGCACATATTCGCCTTCTGCCCGCAGGCTCTCACGGCTGGTGGCGAGAATGTGCACCTTCGGCGCCCCGCGCATCACGCTCTCGCTGAGTGTGGCAACGGCATCAATCAAATGTTCGCAGTTGTCGAGCACCAGCAGCATCTGGCGTTGACTCAAACCATCGACCAGACACGCCAGCGGATCACTCTCGTTCAGTGTCAGATCGAGCAGGGCGGCCACGTGCGAGCAGATCAGTCGAGGATCGTTGAGCGGCGCCAGATCCACCAGTCGAACGCCGTCACGATACCGCTCTATCAGTTGCTCGGCGACGCGCAGGGCGACGGTGGTTTTGCCGATCCCGCCGGGACCGACGAGGGTGATACAACGCTGGCGTGGCAGGTGCGTCATCAGGCTGTCGACCAGCGCCTGGCGCCCGATCATTCGCGTGCGGCGCAGCGGCAGGTTGTGCCGGGTGGTCTTGTCGGCTGAGCGTGGCTCAATGGATTGCGAAAGAATCGGTGCGACGAAACTGTAGCCGCGCTGGGCCACGGTAATGATGTAGCGCTGGCCGGCCTGCCCATCGCCAAGGGCTTTGCGCAGCGCCGCCATGTGCACACGCAGGTTGATGTCTTCGACCACACTGTCCGGCCACACCGCCGCCATCAACTGCTGCTTGCTCAGTACCTCTCCGGCATGCGCGAGCAACGTCAACAGAATGTCCATCGCCCGGCGGCCCAAGCGCAAGGGTTGGTCGCCTTCGAGCACCAAGCGTTGAACAGGATCAATCCGATAGGGGCCGAAACCGATGGCCTGATTCGGGGAAAGACTCAACAGCTCGCTCCTGCGGTGATGCGGCGGACAAGACGAATCAGGGCCGGGCGCGCGCGCAGGCCTTCTGATCCGGGGTGTCCCGGCATAATCCTCAGGTTTTGGCGTCAGCGCAACGGCTGGCGCAGAAGCGAACGTCAAAACAGGGCAGGTTGTGGACGGCGGGTCTTCGGTTCACGCATGGCCTGACAGCGCCAGGCAAACGGGTTGATGCCTTCGCTGCGGGTGAACATATGGCAGAAATGCGCCTGATCACAGAAGCCGCATTCCAGACTGATCTGCGTCAGGCTCAGGTCGGTGTGCTGGATCAGCAGCTTGGCGCGGGCGATGCGCTGGGTGCGGATCCAGTCTTGCGGCGATACCCCGGTGCTGCACTTGAAGGCGCGGGAGAAATGGCTGCGTGACAGCGAACAGGCGCGGGCCAGTTCGGTCACCTCAAGGCTTTCGCCCAGGCGTTCGAGAATCAGTTGTTTGACCTGTCGTTCGCGTTGTGGACTGAGTCCACCAATGGCGCTTTTGCGCGGTTCGCAGGCAGGGGCGAGGGCGACGGTTTGCTGCAAATGAGCCATGGCCAAGGTCCGTGTCGGTGGGGAAGGCGCGGGCAGCGCGCTCCCACAGGTCAAAAATCAACGCTGCGCAGAGGCACTCATTGTTGGACGGGGCGTGGTCAGTGACGAGTTAATCGTTGTTAATTTCGCTCAGGCCCCACGTTCACAGGGCCGCGGATCGCGTAAAGTGCGCAGCACTTGCGTCTGGTTGGCTATAAGGAATCCGTGCCCATGAACCGTAACGATCTGCGCCGCGTCGACATGAACCTGCTGGTGATCTTCGAAGCACTGATGTTCGAGAAGAACCTGACCCGCGTCGCCGAAAAACTGTTCATGGGCCAGCCGGCGGTCAGTGCGGCGCTCGGGCGTTTGCGTGATCTGTTCGATGATCCGTTGCTGCTGCGCAACGGTCGCGGCATGGAGCCGACAGCACGTGCGCTGACCATCCTCAAGGAGCTGCAGCCGGCGATGGACGTGATTTCCGGTGCGGTCAGCCGGGCCAAGGAATTCGACCCGACAACCAGCTGTGAGGTGTTTCGCATCGGCTTGTCGGATGACGCTGAATTCGGCCTGTTTCCGCCATTGCTGCGCCAGCTTCAGGAGGAAGCGCCGGGCATTGTCGTGGTCGTCCGTCGCGCCAATTACCTGTTGATGCCGGCATTGCTGGCGTCCGGCGAAATTTCCGTTGGCGTCAGCTACACCACCGATCTGCCGGCCAACGCCAAGCGCAAGAAGCTGCGCGACATTCCCTGCAAAGTCCTCCGTGGTGATGATCGTCCGGGGCCGCTGACCCTCGACGAATACTGCCAGCGCCCGCATGCGATGGTGTCGTTCTCCGGTGATTTGAGCGGCAATATCGACGTCGACCTGGCCAAGGTCGGCCGCTCGCGCCGCGTTGTGCTGGGAGTGCCGCAATTCAGTGGCTTGCGTGCCTTGCTTGCCGGCACCGAGATGATCGCCACCGTGCCGGATTACGCCGCCTGCGCTTTGGTCGAGGGTTGTGCCTTGCGCGCCGAAGACCCGCCGTTCCCGATCGATGCGGCACAGTTGTCGATGGCGTGGAGCGGGGTGCATGACAATGATCCGGCGGAGAAATGGCTCAGATCGCGGATCAGTCAGTTCATGTCGGCTGCGCTGGATATCGAGCAGAAATGAGGCTGTGCATAGTCCCTGGATCAACCTGGGCCGTTCGTCGGGAACATGCCTTGACCTGTAACTTCTGACAGTAGCGCCAATGCACATTCCAATGTGTGATGAGGTGGTGTCCTTTGGGGCCATATCAATCATGCAAGGAGTGAATGATGAACCGTCCATTGGCCACGATCACCACTCACGACTTGCCACCACCTTTCGTTCGGGAGAGCTCGGCTCCCGCCCTCTTGAATCCGGCGCATGCCAGGTTTTCGCTGACGATCGTCGTGGAAGCTGTCCTCGAGTCCACCGACAGAATCAGTGTCAAATGGCAGGGCGCACCGGGTACTCCCGCCGAGGGCTCATACACCTCGGGCTTTTCGGAAGTGGGCGACAGACGCCCGGTAGAGCAGAAGTTTTTGTCTTCGTTGGTGTCTATCAACCAAAGCAGGACGGTCACGCTGACCTACGACATCATTCGCGGCAACGCCGCGCCAGTCACGTCTCAACCGCTGATTCTGTACGTGTTGCCGTTGGCACAGAGTGATCTGCCCAGGCCCTTTATTGAGCAGGCAGAACACGCCGGTGAGGGACAGCTGCTGTTTGTGCACGACCTGAGCCTGTTTGCGTTGAGAATCAATGCGTGGCTGCTGATCAGGCGAGGTCTTTTTTTCTGGGCCTGGCTCAAAGGCACCAACGCCAACGGCAGCGTATTTGAACAACGTTACTGGTTTGCTCCCGACAACATGGTCGACCTGGACTTCTTCCGCTTTGGCTTTTTCAGGCAAAACTTCCCCGCTGATCCGCTTAAGGGACTCAAGGATGGTAGTGTGCTGACGGTCGAGTTCAGTGTTTCGTTCGATGGTAATCTGGTCGAGGCTGATGCAATCCGCTTCGCACCGCGCCACTACATTGTCAAAACCAATGCGCCTCCCACTCCGGGAAAACCCGCCATCCTCTCGGTTAAAGATGCCGCCGGCCAAGACATTGCCAATGGCGGCGAGACGACCGATACCGGCGTAACAATCAGCGGCAGCGCGACGGCCGGCGAACAAGTGGAGGTTTTTGACGGGAGTGACTCCAAGGGCATGGTTCGCGCCGATTCCGGTATTTGGCAGCTTCCCTTGTCTCCTCTGAGTGTCGGTCCGCACCCGTTCAAGGCGCAGGCTTTGTATGGCGATGGAGAGATCTCCGACCTATGGACGATCACCGTCAAGCAGGTTCAACGTGGTGAGCTGTCCATTCAGGAGTCTGCCGATAGCGTCAATCTCGACCCGCTGAATGCCACCGCTTCCCTGACTGCAGTGCTGGATTACGACCAGCAACCCACCGATATGGTTTCTGTCACGGTGAAGGCCGCTGACGGTACCCCCGCTGTGGGTTCACATACCTCCACGCCGATTGCCGCGGGCACAACAAGACCTTTGAAGATCAATTTGCCGGTGTCGCTGGTGGCATTCAGCATCGGAAAAATAATGGAGGTGACCTTCACCTATACCCGAGGCGCTTCTGCCCCGGTGACTTCGCAACCTCTGCGCCTCAACGTTTTGCCGATTGCCCGCGATCGACTCACGGCGCCACTGATCACTCAGGCCAACGGCAGCGATATTCTCGATCTGAAAGACGTTCAATCCGGCGCAAATCTGTTGTTTGGTGTCTGGCCGCACATTTCTGTGAATCAACGTATCTGGCTTGATCTGGAAGGACAGAGAGACACCGGGACGCACAACCTGCAGATGTGGGTAGGGACGACGAACTTGGTGCATCGAGCCTGGGTTACCAATGGCAGCATCAGGCCTGTGGTCTCGGCCAGCTATCTGCGACTGCTGAAGGAAGGCAGCAAGCTGGTCATTCGCTTCAGGGTCAATCTGGATCAGGTTGCGAACCTCGATACGGCAGCGATCTTTCAAACGCGTGAGTACACCATTCGGGCTGTGCCTTAGCCAATTCGAAACCTGTCCGTTCTACTGTGTGATGAGCCGGGGAGATTTGTCTTTCCAGACGATACCGTTCGTCTTGAATTGGCACACAACTGTCAGAACTGTCAGGTGCGCAATGCCCTGATTCGCGATCTGCTAGGACCTGTCCATACCTCACTGCACAGGAACCTGGCACATGAGTACGTCCCGATCCAGCGACACCAGCGTGTTGGCACTTTTTCCACCCGACATCCCTGAGGCCGACCACTCGGTGGTGGGCGCAGACGTTGGCATACCGTTGAAAATATCCGATCAGGTCGCCGACGGGCTCGGGGCAACGGTCCGCGTTGACCCGATTGCCAGTGGATCGATAAATCCAGGCGACGTCATTCAACTGTTTCGCGTGGGTGAGTCGGCATTGCTGGACAGTCAAATCATCTCTGACGTCAATGCGGTCATTTTTCTGCGCATTCCGAATGGACGGCTGTCTTTCGACCTGGTCAATCGGGTGTTCTTCAATATCGTGCGCGGTAGTCAGAACATCGCCACCTCGCCGAATCTGACCGCGCTGTACAACAAGATTCGCCCAGGACTCAAGGACACCCAGCCCACAGTCGAAGGCCATAGCGAACTGCACTTGGTGTTGCCCGATGCCATTCTCGAAGGCGTTGGAGCTGACTTTACCAGTGCTCAGGTTTGCGTCAGTTATCCGTATTGCCGGGCTTACGACGTGATTACCTTGAAGTGCAACGCTAGCCTTCTGAATTACACCGTCAAGCCGACTGAGGCGCTACCGCCGCCCAATCCGGGATCGGCCGTTCCCATCACCGTTTGTTTCCCCGTGACCCGGGCCTTTCTCGACAGCGCCAAGCGGCCGGACCAGACATTGGAGTTCGTTTTTACCGTCACCGATCAACTTGGCAACACCGTCGATCCCGATGCGCTCTGGTCGGCTTCGCAGATCGTCGACGAAAATCTGGAGGGTACCCGGTTCGCGCCCCTGATCTTTCGGGAGAGCCAGGCGGACAGCGGCGATGTCTCGGAAATCATTGACCGGGAGAAACTCGGTAAAAACCCGCTGCTGTTGATTGTACGCACCGTCGACATCCGTCTGCGCTCAGACGACATCATTCGGGCAACCTATCGCTCCCAGGTCGCAGGTCAGCCGGACGTAGTGGTTGACGGCAAAATCGAAGCCGACGATTTCGGACAGCTCAAGCCCGTCATCTTGCAAGTGGCCAATGACCAAGTGATTTCCGGTGATGCGGTAAGTGGGTTTTATCAGGTATTGCGTAACGGTGTGCTGCTCGGCATTTCCAGCACCGCTACGGCACGGGTGGTGGGCGAAGGCTTGCCGGAGCTGCAACCGCCGCGATTGCAGAAGTCTGTCAACGGCGTGCTCGATCCAACGGATCCTGCCAACCTTCAAGGGGCGAACGGGCAGGTTGAAGTTCTTGGGTTTCAGCCGGGCGATACGGTTCGGCTGATTGTCGAAGGCGCTCCCGGCGCAGGATCGCCAGTGTTTGAAGCGAAGCCTCTGAACGCCAACAGCCGGGCCAACTTTCCTCTGGATCTGGCCTTCATCGCAGCGAACAGGGGTAAACCGGTCAAGCTTCATTTCTTGTTACTGCGCAATGGCCGGATATTCGAATCGCCATCGTTGTCGGTTTTCATCAGTGAAGCACCGAGTCTCGTTGTGCCTCTGGTCATTGGCTCACGCGGGACCACGGTCAGGTACTGGTCGAATAAAGGCAGTTCGCGGATTCTGTCGGCGCTTGATCCGGTCAGTCTCCAGCCGATGGAAACAGTGTGGCAGTACGAAGGCGATAGCCGGCAGTTTCGAGGTCAGCGTTTCGATGATGTCCAACCCCGGCGTTTGCTTCGGGTTGGCAGCGCTGGATATCAGGTGGTGTTGCAACGTGCCAATATCTTCGGCAACGGGTGGGGTGATCCCGCTACGCCTCGCGAAGAACATGGGGTGCTTGTCGCCCTGAGGGATTCCGACAGTCTGGTGGCATGGGGCGATCGCGGCTACGGGGGAATTCTGCCGCCTGCCATTGCTGCACTGCGCGATATCACTGAGGTGTTCGGTGGTGCACGGGCTATTGCGGCATTGCGCGCTAATGGTTCTGTCGTCGGCTGGGGAGACGCCGGTTTCGGTGGTGTGGTGTCCGCCGAAGTTTCGCGCTTGACCGACGTCATCAACGTCACACCCGGCGGCTATGGCTTCGCGGTCATTCGCGCCAACGGTCAAGTGCAGGCATGGGGCGACGCCCGCTTTGGCGGGGCAGTACCGGCGGCCATCGCGCGGCTCAGCACTGTCGTCAGCGTTTTTGCGACGGTCTCGGCATTCGTGGCGTTGCTCGCCAGTGGGCAAATTGTCGCCTGGGGCGATGCGCGTTTTGGTGGCGCCTTGCCCGCAGAGATCGCCGCGCTGCGCGACATCGTCGCAGTCACCTGCAACCACAACGCCTGCGTGGCGCTCAGAGCCAATGGCACGGTAATGGGTTGGGGGGAGGGGCGTTCTGGAGGGGAGGTGCCCGCCGACATTGCCCGACTCACCAATATTGTCGAAGTGACCAGCTCCGGGTCTTCGTTCGCGGTGCGGCTGTCCAGCGGGCGAGTTGCCGCGTGGGGTAATCCGGCCGCAGGTGGCCTGGTGCCGTCGCGAATTTCCGCCTACACCAACGTCATCGAACTCATTGGCGGCGGCTATGGTTTTGCGTTACGCCTGGACAGCAACAGGATCGATACATGGGGCGATCAGGACCAAGGCGGCAGGGTTCCGGACACCGTGGCGCGGCGGGACGACATCATGCAGATCGCCAGTACCAATGGTGCCTATGCGGTGTTGTATGCCGACGGCACAGCCGATGCTTTCGGCAATCCGGTTTGGGGGGGCGATGTCCGTTCAGTTGCCAGTCAATTGACAAGCGTCAGGGCGATTACCGGTAACGCCCAGGCATTCGCCTTCCTGACGGCTGACGGCAGAGTGGTGACCGCCGGACTCCCGGGGGGCGGAGGGAATAGTGATGCGGTTCAGGATCAACTGTTCCGCCAGCTTTCCTATTACCTCGTTTAGCCATCAGACCGCTGACGATACAGGCGTTGCTGCAGCTTTCGGCAGCGCCTGTACCGGTTGAGGCTTTCACTTTAAAGAGAGCACGTACATTCAAGTTTTCCCCTCCCGGCCTCGGCATCATTGCGTTCGATAAGAATTCAAGGGCGTGAGGTCATGAACACTTCGCAACAGAATGAACGGGCGCGCGACCTCGGTCTGCTGTTCCTGCGGGCCAGCGGCGGGCTGTTTCTGCTGTGGGTTCACGGCTTGCCCAAGCTGCTGGACTTCACCGCACAGCTGCAACTGATCGAAGACCCGTTCCACCTCGGTGCCCACCTCACGTTGATCCTGGCGATCTTCGCCGAAGTCGTCTGTCCGTTACTGATCGTCGCCGGATTACTGGCGCGATTGGCCTGCGTGCCTATTCTCTTTGTGCTGCTGGTGGCGCTGCTGGTCGTGCATCCGCAATGGAGTGTGGCCGAGGGGCAGTTCGGCTGGTTGCTGTTGATCCTGTTTACCACTGTGTTGATCGCCGGGCCGGGACGGCTGGCGATTTCTGTTCGTTTGCCCGGAGTGTTGCGTTATGCCTGAAGTCCTCAATCCACAAGTACCGGGGGCCGATGAGACGGTCACGTTGATCATCAAACACCGGGTCAAGGCCGGTTTCGAGTCGGCATACGAGGCCTGGCTGCGCAATATCGTCCGTGTTGCGGGGCAACGCGAAGGGCATCTGGGCGTTGATGTGGTGCGCGGCAAGCGCGGCCGTCTGGACTTTTACACCTGCGTGCTGCGCTTCAGTTCCACCGAAGCGATGCAAGGCTGGCTGGAATCGCCGCAGCGTCAGGCGCTGGTCGCCGAAGCCGCGCCAATGCTGGCTGATGGCGATCAGACCGAAGTCGCGCCGGTCAATGAATTCTGGTTTACCCCGCTCGCCGATGCCGCGTCACCGCCACCGCGCTGGAAGCAGGCCGTGGTCACGCTGCTGGTGATTCTGCCGCACACCTTGCTCGTACCGCTGATCTGGGGACCGCTGCTGGCGCTGCATCCGCTGCTTTCCAACTACGTGGTCGCCACGTTCCTGATCACCCTGACCATCGTCCTGTCGGTGGTGTACGTGGTGATGCCGCCGGTCACCCGTTTGTTTACGCCGTGGCTCGAAGCCAGCCAGGCCCATGAACACCTCGATTCCCAAGAAACCTCGCCGCGCTGAGCGCGCGGGGTTTGCTCCTTTTCACTTTGCTTGAGGAACTGCGATGAGCGCCGATCTGATTCTGTTCAATGGCCAATTTCACACCGTCGACCGCACCAAACCACTGGCCAGTGCCGTGGCCATCACCGACGGCCGTTTCGTGGTTGTTGGCAACGATAATCAAGCCATGGCCCTGCGTGGGCCGAACACGCAAGTGGTCGATATGCACGGCCGCTGCGTCATCCCTGGCCTCAACGACTCGCACCTGCACCTGATCCGTGGCGGTTTGAACTACAACCTCGAACTGCGTTGGGAAGGCGTGCCGTCGCTGGCCGATGCGTTGCGCATGCTCAAGGATCAGGCCGACCGCACACCGACGCCGCAATGGGTGCGTGTGGTCGGGGGCTGGAACGAGTTCCAGTTCGCCGAAAAACGCATGCCGACCCTGGAAGAAATCAACCAGGCCGCGCCGGACACCCCGGTGTTCATCCTGCACTTGTATGACCGCGCCTTGCTCAACCGCGCCGCCCTGCGTGTGGCCGGTTACACCCGTGACACGCCGAACCCGCCGGGTGGCGAGATCGTCCGCGACAGCAACGGCAACCCGACCGGCATGCTGGTCGCACGGCCGAACGCAATGATCTTGTACTCGACGCTGGCCAAAGGGCCGAAGCTGCCGCTGGAGTATCAGGTCAACTCGACCCGCCAGTTCATGCGCGAACTCAATCGCCTCGGCCTGACCAGCGCGATCGATGCCGGCGGTGGTTTCCAGAACTACCCGGACGATTATCAGGTGATCGAGCAGCTGGCCAAAGACGACCAGTTGACCGTGCGCATCGCCTACAACCTGTTCACCCAAAAGCCGAAAGAAGAGCTGAGCGACTTCCAGAACTGGACCGGCAGCGTCAAGTTGCATCAGGGCGATGACTACCTGCGCCACAACGGCGCCGGCGAGATGCTGGTGTTCTCGGCGGCGGACTTTGAAGACTTCCTCGAGCCGCGTCCCGATCTGCCGCAAACCATGGAAGAAGAGCTGGAGCCGGTGGTGCGCCATTTGGTCGAACAGCGCTGGCCGTTCCGTTTGCACGCCACTTACAACGAATCGATCAGCCGCATGCTCGACGTGTTCGAGAAGGTCAACCGCGACATTCCGTTCAACGGTTTGCCTTGGTTTTTCGACCACGCTGAAACCATCACCCCGCAAAACATCGAGCGCGTGAAAGCGTTGGGCGGCGGCATCGCGATTCAGGATCGCATGGCGTTCCAGGGCGAGTACTTTGTCGACCGCTACGGCAAGCAAGCCGCCGAAGCGACTCCGCCGATCAAACGCATGCTCGCCGAAGGTGTTCCGGTCGGTGCGGGCACCGATGCGACGCGGGTGTCGAGCTACAACCCGTGGACCTCGCTGTACTGGATGGTCAGCGGTCGTACCGTCGGCGGTCTGGCGCTGTATGAAGAAGGTCTGCCGCGCACCACCGCGCTGGAACTGTTCACCCACGGCAGCGCCTGGTTCTCCTCGGAGCAGGGCAAGAAAGGCCAGATCAAGGTCGGGCAACTGGCGGATCTGGCGGCGCTGAGCGCGGACTTCTTCCATGTCGAAGAAGAAGCGATCAAGTGGATCGAGTCGGTCATGACCGTGGTCGGCGGCAAGATTGTCTACGCGGCTGGCGACTTCGAAGACCTCGGCCCGCGTTCGATTCCGGTGCTGCCGGACTGGTCGCCGGTGGTGAAGGTTCCGGGCCACTGGCGGCCGAATTCGCCGTTGCAGGCGCAGGTTCACCAGTGCAGCGGCCCGTGCGCCGTGCACACCCACAGCCATGAAAAGGCGCGGATGTCGAATGCGCCGGTCAGCGACTTCGCCGGTTTCTGGGGCGCGTTCGGCTGTTCCTGCTTCGCTTTCTGATTTCCCCTGAAGCGCCGGCCATCCGGTCGGCGCTTCACGCTTCATCCATCCGTCCATCCAGGAGTTTTCCCATGAGCGTTCCTTACACACGTCTGAACAAAGATGATGCGGTTGTGCTGCTGGTCGATCACCAGACCGGCCTGATTTCGCTGGTCCAGGATTTCACCCCGAACGAATTCAAGAACAACGTGCTGGCGCTGGGCGACATCGCCAAGTTCTTCAAGCTGCCGACCATTCTGACCACCAGTTTCGACGCCGGCCCGAACGGCCCGATCGTGCCTGAATTGCGTGAGCAGTTCCCGGATGCGCCGTTCATTCAGCGTCCGGGCCAGATCAATGCCTGGGACAACGAAGACTTCGTCAAGGCGATCAAGGCCACCGGTCGCAAGCAACTGATCATCGCCGGTGTGGTGACTGACGTTTGTGTGGCATTCCCGACCCTGTCGGCGATTGCTGAAGGCTATGAAGTGTTTGTCGTGACTGACTCGTCGGGCACCTTCAACACTACCGTGCAACAAGCGGCGTGGGCGCGGATGTCGGCGGCGGGTGCACACCTGCTGAACTGGTTCTCGGTGGCGTGCGAGCTGCAGGGTGACTGGCGCAACGACATGGAAGGTCTGGCGCATTTGCTGTCGGAGCGTCTGCCGAACTATCGTAATTTGATCAACAGCTATACCAAGTTCACTGCCAAGTAATCGGCTGATCTTGAAGAGCCCCTCATCGGAACGCCGCCCGCCTAACCCTCTCCCGGAGGGAGAGGGGACTGACCGAGGGGTTCTCTCGATATACGCCGACGTGCGATACCGAGCCGAACTTCAGTTTTGAACAGCTTGAAGATCGGCTCCCTTTTCCTCTGAGATCTTGGGGAGAGGGGACTGACCGAGGGGTTCTTTCAAGGTACGCCGACGTGCAATACCGAGCCGAACTCAGGTTCTGGATTGCATGCGGTCTGCTCCCTTTCCCCCTCGCCCCCTTGGGGGCGGTCCGACGTTTCGGGAGGGTTGGGGTGAGGGGGTAGGCTCTTGATCTTAAAATCCTCGCATCAACGCTTTTGCAACCAACCCAGAAACCCGCCTTTCCTCACCGACACCGGCTTGACCATCAACGCGAGGCGACTGTTCTGTTGACGCACCGCCTGCAATTTATTCAACGCCCGACCCACCTCCGTGCGCTTTTCCATGCACTCACGAGTCAGGTTCTTGTCGAGGCGATAAATGATGCTCGACGTCAGCGCCGTGAACGTCGCCTGCGACGGCGTATCCGCCAGAATGCTCTGTTCACCCATGACCTCACTCGGCCCCATGCGCCCGGCCTCGATTTTGCTGTCGCCGTCCGGCACGGTCGCGCTGACCACGCCAGTGGCAATCACAAACAGACTGTCCGGCACTTCGTCGAGATCCAGCACCACCTGGCCCGCCGTGTATTGCTGCGCGACCATCGACTCGGCGAGCCGATCACGTTCCTCGCTGTTCAGCGAACGGAAGATTTTCACTTCATCGAGCAGCGCACGGGCGCGGGTCGAGGGTTCGATCACACCGTCGGGATGCCGGGAAATGCCTGCGGCTTCAAGGTGCCGGTGGGCGAGGTCGAACAACTGATTACGCACCTCGCTTTTCTTGCCCAGCTCAGCAATGAAACCGCTGGCCACGTATTCCGACATGGTTTCGCCGGCCTCTTTCAAAACGGCCTTTGGCGCCGGGCTAAGGAGCAAACTGCTACTGCCCTGCAAGGTGCGGTCGAGCGCATCGAGCACTCGGCGCGGACGAATGTGGTTCGGCACTTTGATGCTGATCGACACGCCATGCATGTTGTTCGGGCGACTGAGGTTGACGATTTTCGCCTTGGCCGCCACCGAGTTCGGCACCACGGCCATGGTTCCGGCGCTGGTCAGCAAGTGCGTGGCGCGCCAGTCGATGTCGAAGACCTTGCCTTCGACGCCGTCGATCATCACCAGATCGTCCACCTGATACGGCTTGGTGGTGTTGAGCACGATCCCGGAAAACACATCGGCCAAGGTGCTTTGCAGGGCCAGACCAACGACGATGGCGACCACGCCGGAGGTCGCCAGCAAGCCTTTCACCGGCAGCTCCAGCACGTAACCTGCCGCTGCGACCGTGGCGATCAAAAACACCAAGGCGCCGATCACATCTTGCAGCAAGCGACCGCTGTGGCCGATACGACGCATCAGCGCCAGGCCGATGACTTCGGTCAGCACCCGCGCAGCGTACAGCCACCAGAGAATCCCCAGTGCCGTCGCGCCCAGTTGTGCGACCCGGTCATCGACGAACACCGGCGCTTGCAACGGACTGACACCGGCGTTGATCACCAGCGCCGTGAACGCCAGAAACAGCACCAGCCGCACACCCACTCGCGGGGCGCGATGGGTGAAGGGCGAGAAGTGCCAAAGTACCGCGTCGAGCAGCAGCAGGGCGGCGCTCCAGGACAGCAGGTGAGTGTAGAAAAGGGTCATGACCAGTGCTCCGCGACGCTGGTGGGAAAAAAGATCGCAGCCTGCGGCAGCTCCTACAGGAGAACGTATTCCCATGTAGGAGCTGCCGAAGGCTGCGATCGTTTGCCGTTATGGATTCAGGTGGGTTTTCAACTCAGCCGCCGCCTGACGCACGGCCGCTTTCACCTCAGGAATCTGGCTCAGCGGATTGAGCAGGCCGAAGTCATGAATCATCCCGTTGTAACGTACCGAGGTCACCGCCACACCGGCCGCATCGAGGTGCCGCGCATAGCCTTCGCCTTCATCACGCAGCACGTCGAACTCGGCGGTCTGCACCAGTGCAGCAGGCAAGCCTTTGAGCTGTTCGGCGCTGGCGTTCAGCGGCGAGGCATGGATCTGCGCACGCTCGGCCGGGTTGGTGGTGTAGTTGTCCCAGAACCACTGCATCATGCCTTTGGTGAGGAAGTGACCCTCGGCGAATTGCTGGTACGAACCGTCATCGAACTGCGCGTTGGTCACTGGCCACATCAGCAACTGGAAGCGCAGCGCCGGGGTTTTCTGTTCCTTGGCCATCAACGCCACGACCGCCGCCATGTTGCCGCCGACGCTGTTGCCCGCTACCGCCAAGCGCTTGCCGTCGACACCGATATCTTTGCCGTGCTCGGCTACCCATTTGGTCGCGGCGTAGGCCTGGTTGATTGCGGTCGGGTACTGCGCTTCCGGCGACGGCGTGTAATCGACGTACACCGCGACAGCGCCCGAGCCCACCACCAGATCACGAATCAAGCGCTGATGCGTCGGATAATCACCGAGCACCCAGCCGCCACCGTGGAAGAACATGAACACCGGCAACTCGCCTTTGACCTTGGCCGGCCGCACCACTTTCAGGTTGATCGTCTGGCCATCGACCTTGATCGCTTTGTCGCTGACTTCAACGCCGGACAAGTCCACCTTCACCGAAGCCTGCGCGCCGGTCAGTACCGCACGGGCGTCTTTCGGGCTCAGTTGCTCAAGGGGTTTGCCACCGCCGGCGGCGAGGGCGTTGAGGAAGGCTTGGGTGTTGTGTTCCACGCCAGGGCTGCCGGCGGCAAAAGCGCTGCTGACGGAAAGGGCGAGGAGGGAAGCGGTGAGGGTTTTCTTGACGATGTTCATGGTGGAAATCCTTTTGAATAATTTTGATTTTTTGCCTGAGTTGCGGGCTGCTGTGGCGCTGGGCTTCAGGCCTCAGCAACACCGTGAGCACAGATTAATGAGCTGCTTGAAAGTGAAAAAGCGGCTATAAAGCGTTTAACTGTCCACCAGAGAGTGACAATGAACCCGTTCGAAGACATGCGTATTTTTTGCCAGGTCATGGACTCCGGCAGCTTTACCTCCGCGGCCGATCAGTTGGGGCTTTCCAAGCAATTCGTCAGCCGGCGCTTGATGCAACTGGAAGAACGCCTTGGCGTGCGGTTGTTGAACCGCTCGACGCGGCGTCTGGACGTCACGCCACTGGGGCAGAGCTATTACGAATCGGCGCTGCGGCTTTTGGGCGAGGTCGAGCAAGTGGAGCAGGGCATCGCCGGGCAGACTGCCGAGCCGCGCGGAACGATCCGCTTGAGTGCGCCGCTGTCGTTTGCCGTGGCGCATCTGGGTTGCCTGCTGCCGATGTTTTTGCAGCGCTATCGCGAGGTCACGGTGGAGGTCGATCTGAGTGATCGGCCGGTGGATTTGCTCGGCGAGGGCTACGATCTGGCGCTGCGCATTGGCGTGCTGGAAGACTCGACACTGATTGCCCGACGCATCGCGTCGATCGAACGGGTGTACTGCGCCAGCCCGGCGTATCTGGCTGAACGTGGCACGCCCCTCGAGCCGGAAGACCTGCATAGCCATGACTGTTTGCCGTACGGGCATAGTCGTTCGGTGCAGTGGCGCTTCAACGCGGGGCAGGGCAAGCCGTTGTTGGTCAATGTCACCGGACGCATGCGCGTGAACAACGGCGAGTTGCTCAGGGATGCGGCGGTGCAGGGGATGGGCATTACTTATCTGCCGACGTTCATCGTTGGCGCAGCGTTAAAGGATGGCCGGCTGGTGCCGGTGCTGGATGATCTGCGGCCGGAGCCGCTGACGCTTTCAGCCGTTTACCCGCAACACCGCCAAGCCTCCAGACCGGTGCAGGCGTTGGTCGAGTTTTTGCGTGAACGCCTGAACGAGAGCCACGTCGCCCTCTGAGCCTTACGCAAATCAAAACTGTAGGAGTGAGCCTGCTCGCGATAGCGTTCTGTCTGTCACAGCTTCAGTGTCTGAATGACCGCTATCGCGAGCAGGCTCACTCCTACATTGGGATTATGGTTGTCTGCGGAATATGTAAACGCCACAAAACCCTGTGGGAGCTGGCTTGCCAGCGATGGCGGTGTGTCAGGCAATACAATTTTGTCTGACCCGGCCTCATCGCTGGCAAGCCAGCTCCCACAGGGGGTGTGGTGTTTTCAGGATGGATCAGTTGGCGCGCTTGTCATCGCCCGGCTCGCCGCCTACATGTACGCCACGATCATCGCCGACTTCGCCTGCAGCATGCACGCCACGATCATCACCGACTTCACCCGCGCGGTGGACGCCATGGTCATCTCCCGCTTCGGCGTGCGTGCCGCTGCGACCGGATGAGCCGCTGTCGCCCGAGTGTCCCGAGCCGTGGTCGCTGCCGCTGTGGCCACTGTTCCCGCCGCCACCGCTGCCGCTATTACCTCCTCCGCCGTGACTGCCACCGCCACCGCTTCCGCTTCCACCATTTCCACCGCTGCCACCGCCATTTCCACCGTGACTGCCGCCACCGCCACCACCACTTCCTCCACCACCACTCCCGCCATCCTTGGCATAAGCACTGGAAACCCCGGACAAGCTATCCGGAATCAGTACCGTAGACGCCGACAGAACTGCGCCGATGGCCATTGCGAGCACGAGCTTTTTAAGGTGCATATCGTTCTCCGTCTTTGTGGTCTTGTTGGGAACGTAAAAGTGCCTTGTTACAGGGCCCGGACCCGTTCCCGGAGTCAGTGAATACTCGACGCCAGTTCGAAAATCGGGATGTACATCAGGATCACGATGACCCCGATCAGCAGGCCGATAAACGTCATCAACAGCGGTTCGAACAACTTCACGAACCACTCCAGCCAGCGGCTGATTTCCTCGTCATAGAAGTCGGCGCTGCGCTCCATCATCTGCCCGAGGTTGCCCGACTGTTCACCGGCGCGCAGCAGGCGCAGGGACACCGGCGTCACCAAGTGATTGAGTTCCAGCGCGGTAGACAACGATTGCCCCTCGCGCACCCGCTCGCAGGCCTGATCCAGGCGCACTCGCGAAGCGACGGTGAGCAAGCCGCGCACCATGCTCATGGCGGTCACCAGCGGAATCCCGCCTTGCAGCAGAATCCCCAGCGAACGATAAAACCGCGCCAGTTCATACATGAAAATCCGTTGATGCACCGCAGGCAGTTTCTCCACCAGCCGATCCAGCCCACGGCGAAACGCCGGTTGCTTTTGCAGCACGGCGAGGGCGATGACAATCGCTGCCAGCGCACCGAAAAACTCAGCCTGATGCGCATGCAGAAACATGCCGCTGCTCATCAACACCTGCGACAGCCACGGCAGGTTATTGCCCAAGCCTTCAAACACCAGGCTGAAGCGCGGCACCACATAACCCATCAAGAACAACACCACGCCACCGCCGACCACCAGCAACAGCATCGGGTAGATCGAGGCGCTGATGATCTTCTGCCGCACCTCGTCCATGCGCTGGCGATAGCTGACGTAGCGCCCCAGCGCATCGCCGACCGCGCCGGTCTTTTCGCTGGACTGCACCAGCGCCACGTACAACGGCGGGAACACCGCCGACAACTGGCCCAGCGCCTGCGAAAACGATTTGCCCTCGTACAGCAGGCGCACCAGCTCACTCAAGGTTTTCCGGGCAGCCGGGGCGGTTTCTTTTTCGGCGAGGCTTTCCAGCGCATCGATCAACGGCAGGCCGGCATTGAGCAAAGTGGTCAGTTCCTGGCTGAACAACACCAGGTTGAAGGTCTCGCGCTGGCGCAGTTTCAGCGAACGCCAATGCTTGTCGGCGTGCGAGCTGAGCACGCGCAAACCTTGGTCCTCGGCGATCCGCCGCGCCTCGCTGTCACCCGGCGCTTCCACACTCAAGGACACCACGCCAGCCTTGCCAACCGCTTTCAAATGAAATCGCATGGGCCGCGCTCCGCTTACTGCCAGTTGGTCACTTCGGCGTTCTCGCCTTCGCCGCCGGGCTGGCCGTCCTTGCCCATCGACAGCAAGTCGTACTCGCTGTTTTCGCCGGGATAGCGGTAGGCGTAATTACGTCCCCACGGATCCTGCGGCAGTTTTTTCTGCAAGTAGGGGCCGGTCCATTTCGCCTCGTCGCTGGGTGCGGTGACCAAGGCCTGCAAGCCCTGTTCGGTGGACGGGTAATGGCCGACTTCCAGTCGATAGATGTCCAGTGCCTTGCTCAGCCCTTCGATCTGCGCCTTGGCCACTTTCACTTCCGAGCGGCCGAGTTGGGCGAAGTATTTCGGCGCGACGATCCCGGCCAACAGGCCGAGCACCACCAGCACCACGAGCAATTCGAGCAGGGTAAAACCGCGTTGGCTACGCGGACGAAATTGCAGCTTCATGATGACCTCCCGTGAGTGGCAGCCGTGTCGCCAGAAGGGCTTATGCAATTGCCATGCTCAGCCCCCACTGAAAATCACCTGATTGGCTGAAGCCCTTATGATCCGGGCATCTCAAGAGTCGGCACAGTGCTTGCGTATGGCTCAAACGTGATCGGCCATTGGGGCATTTCCCCCAATTTATCGGGGTCGATCCGGGGAGGCCCGACATGAAATTTCTCGCCAGCGGATTGCTCGGATGTGTGCTGCTCAGCGGCGCCGCGCAGGCCGATGTGTTCATCTCGGTGGACGCCAAGGGCAGCTATGTACTGTCCAACGTGCACCGGCCCGGACGCACCTACGAACGGGTGATCCGCGAAGCTGAAGCCACTGTGGTCAGCCTCGATCAGCAGCCGCAAATGATCGCCAACCAGCCCTACGCGGAACTTGTTTCGGCAGCCGCCAAAGTCAATCAGTTGCCTGAAGCATTGCTGCACGCGGTGATCAACGCCGAGTCCCATTACAACCCCGGCGCCACGTCGCCCAAAGGCGCCGGCGGGCTCATGCAATTGATGCCCGACACCGCACGGGAGTTGGGGGTGACCGACGTCTACGACCCCAAGGCCAACATCCAGGGCGGGGCCAAATACCTCAAGCGCCTGATGACCCTGTTCGACAACGACATCGCCCTCGCCGTAGCGGCTTACAACGCAGGTCCCGACGCGGTGCTCAGCCGTGGCCGGGTGATTCCGCCGTTCGCCGAAACCCAGCGTTATGTACCGAATGTGTTGCGTCAGTACCGGCGTCTGCAGGGCCTGGCGATGGACGCGCCGTTGTGACCCCAACCCGGTTTCCCCACTTTCGGGGCAAACCGGATAGACCCGAAAAGTGGGGAATAGGGGTGGGGAATATTCCCCGGATTCTCAAGTGGTCGCGGTAACTGACTGAACATTAAAGCAATTTTTTGTGGCACGCGGATTGCTCCGAGGCATTTGTCGAGAAGTGTTCCCACGAGCACCCACTACGAGGTTCCTGATCATGGCTGGCTTCCCTCACGCTCCGTCCCTGATTAACTGGCTGCTGATTCTGGCCTCGATGCTCAGCGTCGAGCTGGCCGGCGCGGCCGTGCGTTGCGAGCGCAACCTGGTGGCCAACGTCGTCGCCTTCGATCAACCGCTGATGTTCAACCGCCTCGGTGCGCAGAACATCAACGGCATGATGTTCGCCCTGCGTCGCGACGTGGTGGATGAGCATGAGCAGTCGCTGGCTTACGGCGGCGCCGCGGTGCCGGGCAAAGTCTCGCTGCGCCCGGACAAGCGTCCACGGCCGCTGGTGCTGCGCGTGGCTGCCGGCGATTGCCTGACGATCAATCTGCAGAACCTGCTCGACTATCAGGCCAACCCGAACAAGCACTTTGAGAACGAGGGCGAAGAAGAGGGCGCGGAAAACGCCAACGGCGCCGAAGACTTCAAAGTCGATGAGCAGGTGGCGGATCGTCACGTCGGTTTCCAGGTCAACGGCCTGCAAGCGGTGAACAGCATCGATGACATTTCCTCGTTCACCGGGCGGAACGCCAATACGTTGGTGCCACCGGGCGCGAGTCGTTCTTACACCTTGTACGCCGAACGTGAAGGCGCGTTTGCCGTCAGCAGCCGTGGCGCGACGTTTGGCGGCGAGGGCGCGGCCGGCAACGTCGCCAATGGTCTGTTCGGCCAGGTCGTCGTGTTGCCCAAGGGCGGTCGCACCTATCGCAATACCCTCACCGAAGAAGAAATGCGCCTGGCCACCACCGGCCGCGCACCCACTGGCCAACCGATCGTTGATTACCAGGCGCGCTACCCGCAACGCGAACCTTGGTTGCGCGAGGGCAAGGCCGGTACGCCGATCATCGGCATGGTCGACGGCAATGAAATCATCTCCAGCGAAAGCGATGCGATTGTCATGGGCAGCAACGCCGACGGCAGTTTCCCGTCCAGCACTTATCCGCTGGAATCGGTGGGCAAACGCAACCCGGCGATCCCCAACCGCCTCGAAGCGTTCCGCGATTTTGCCTCGCAGTTCCAGGACGAAACCGCCGCCACCCAAGCGTTCCCCGCGTACTGGGCCGACCCGGTGATGGCCCATGTGCTGGAGCCGACCCGCGACTCGTTCATGATCAACTATGGCTCCGGCGGCATGGGCGCCGAAGTGGTCGCCAACCGCTTGGGCGTGGGGCCGATGCACGATTGCCTGTCGTGCGCTTATGAAGAATTCTTCCTCAGCTCGCACACCGTCGGCGATGTGGCGATGCTGGTGGATGTGCCGGCCAACACCGGGCTTGAAAACATCGGCCCCGGCCAGATACCGCGCGCCGATCAGATCGGCGTGAAAGCCACCATGGCCCTGTATCCGTCCGAGCCGTCGAACGTCAACCACAGCTACATCGGTGACTTCGTCAAATTCCGCAATACCCACAACGGTCATGAGCAGCACATCTTCCACCTGCACGGCCATCAGTGGCTGTTCAACCCCAACGACGACAACTCCGATTACGTCGATGCCCAGGGTATTGGCCCGGGCGCCGGTTACACCTATGAAATCGCCAACGGTGGTTCGGGCAACCGCAACCGCGTGGCCGGCGATGCGATCTATCACTGCCATTTCTATCCGCACTTCGCCCAGGGCATGTGGGCCATGTGGCGGGTGCACGATGTGTTCGAAGAAGGCACTCGACTCGATGTTTCGCAGCAAGGCGCCGACGGTTACCACAGCGAACCGTTTGCCTTGCGCAGCGGCAAACCGGCGGCCGGCGCGCGCGCCTTGCCTGACGGCGAGATCGTTGCCGGCACACCCATTCCGGCGATTGTGCCGCTGCCGGGCAAAGCCATGGCGCCGATGCCGGGCAAAGTCGTGGTGGTGCCGAAAATCGGCGAAACCCTGGTCGCCGGCAATGATGACGACGATGACGAAGAAGAGGGCGATGACGACGGCGAGCACCATGGCGGCAACGCCGGCGGTCAAGCCATCGGTTCACTGGCGCTGGTCGATCGCAGCGAAGCCAACCGCAACGCCGACGGCAGCCTGAAAAACCCTGGCTATCCGTTCTGGATCGGCGGCATGGAAAGTTCGGTCGGCCAACGTCCGCCAACCCCGCCGCTGGACATGCTCGACGCCGCCACCGCGCAGTCTTTGAAGGCCAGCGGCAAAGCGCTGTGGGCCAACCTTGACCCGGCGCAGTCTGGCGGTTGGGATGGCGGCTTGCAGCGTCATGCACTCGACGGCGTCGCGGCCGGTGGCGAGGCGCACACCGTGACCACTTCGCTGGATTTCTCCAAGGAAGTCACCCGCGCCAAACCGATTTACCTGCCGGAAGAAGGCACCGAAGTCGAACAGGCGGCGATGGCTTTCCACGCGAAAAAAGATCACCCAAGTTATGCCTTGCTGCCCGGCAATCAAGTGGTCGCCAAAGCGTTCCGCACCAATGGCGCTTTGCCGATGGCGGGCGCGCCGTACTACGAACCGTGCATGGACGATCGGCAAAAACGCCTGACCGCCAGCGCTGGCAGCGGTGAGTTCGCCAGCGGTGAGCGCATCGACGGCATGTCCTTTGTTGGCGCCTCAAGCTTCACCGCCGACCGCCCACGGATCTACAAAGCCGCGAACATCCAGTTCGACGCGGTGTACAACAAGGTCGGTTATCACTTTCCGCAGGCGCGCATTCTGGCGCTGTGGGAAGACGCCTGGCCGGTGATCACCAAGCAGCGTCCACCAGAGCCGCTGGTGATGCGCATGAACACTTTCGATTGCGTGCAATACCAGCAAACCAACCTGGTGCCGGCCACCTATGAGATGGACGACTATCAGGTGCGCACGCCGACCGATGTGATCGGCCAGCACATTCACCTGCCGAAGTGGGATCTGACCTCGGCGGACGGCTCGTCCAACGGCTGGAACTACGAGGACGGCGTGCTCTCGCCGGGCGCCGTGCAGGAACGCATTCACGCGATCCGCGAGTTCAACCAGTGCGCTGGTACCGACCCGCGCGACGGCACTCAGGCCTGCCCGAAAGCCAAGAACCATCCGTTCTTCGGCCAATACGGGCGCGCCGATTGGGTCGGTGCGCGCACGGCGATGCAGCGCTGGTTCGTTGATCCGGTGGTCAATGCAAAAGGCGTCGATCGCGGCCTCGGCACGATCTTCACCCACGACCACTTAGGCCCATCGACGCATCAACAGATCGGTCTGTACGCGACTGTGCTCGCCGAGCCGGCCGGTTCCACCTGGTTCCACGCCGAAACCGGCGAGCCTCTCTATAGCGGCGCGCGTCAAGACGGTGGGCCGACGTCGTGGCAAGCGGTGATCAATACCGGCGACCTCGATGGCGACGGCAAGAACGACAGCTTCCGCGAGTTTTTCCTCGAATACAGCGACTTCCAGCACGCCTATGAAGCTGGCGTCTATGTCGGTGCCGGGCCTAACGGTGTGCCGAATGCGCAGGCGTTCCCGGCCACCGCCGACAGCTTCCGCTACGCAATCAACCCGCCAGTGCGTAACAACGCCAGCAACCTGCTTGAAGGTGTACTGGAAGTGCAGGGCGGTCAGGTACCGGGCTGCCCGAGCCGGCCATGTCCGCAGGCGATTTCGGTGGACGATCCGGGCATGTTCGTCGTCAACTATCGCAACGAACCGCTGGCCCTGCGCGTGTACGACCCGAACAAGGTCGGCCCGGACGGCAAGCGCGGCATGCAGGCCGACGGCCTCGGCGGCGATCTGTCGTTCGCCATGCAAAGCCGCACCGACCGGGCGATCCCGGCGATGAACCTGGCGCCGAATCTGCTCACCTCGGCGACCGGCCCTACCGGCGGCACCACGCTGTTCCCGCCGCACATCAACAAGGGCGGCGCCGAGCCGGGCGATCCGTTCACACCGATGCTGCGCACTTACACCGGCGACAACGTGCGGCTGCGGGTGCATGCTGGCGGCCATGAAGAAGAGCACAACGTCACCCTGCACGGCGTGAAATGGCTGCAGAGCGGTTCCGGTTTCGGCAACAGTTCCAACTCCGGCTGGCGTGCGTCGCAGATGATCGGCATCTCCGAGCAGATGGGCTTCATTGCGCCGGTGTCGATGCTGTCCAGTTCGGCGGCGACCACGGGCGACTATCTGTACTCGATGGACGCTTCGATCGAAGGCTACTGGAGCGGTATCTGGGGCGTGATGCGCAACTACACCGCCAAACGCGCCGACCTGTTCGCCATCCCGAACAACCCGAGCCCGGCGGGCATGCGCAACACCGTAGCGTTCGAGGGCAGTTGCCCGCGCTATGGCGCCAACCCTAACGGCATTGGCACTCGGCCCACTGTGCAGCGCAACTATGAAGTCGTCGCGGCGCTGGCCAACGACATCCTCGGCAATGCGCTGGGCCTGACCATCGGCGATCCCGAAGGGCTTGGCCAGCATGTCGGCGGGCCGCTGAATCCGGCGGGTGGCACCCTGGTACTGAACTCGCGCACGGTGAGCATTCCGCAGGTCACCGTGACCGATCCGGAGGATGGCGAAACCATCACCATCGGCGGGCAGAGCGGGCCGCTGCATGACCCGACCGCGATTCTGTATGTGCGCAAATCCGATCTCGATCCGGTCAGCGGCAAGCTCAAACCCGGCATCCCGGTCGAACCGCTGGTGCTGCGTGCGGCAGCGGGGGATTGCATCAACATCACTCTGGAAAACCGTCTACCGAGCGTGATGCCTGACCTGACCCAGACTGCCGTGATGCAAGGCATGGTCAAGCGTGATCGCAACAGCGGTCTGGGTTCGACCACCTTCAGCAACAACCTCATGCGGCCGTCCAGCCACGTCGGTCTGCACGCGCAGTTGCTGGCGTATGACATCACCAAATCCGACGGCGCCAACGTTGGCGCCAACCCGATCCAGACCGTGCCACCGCGTGTCGGCAGCAACGGCGCGTACCCGACTCGTACTTATCAGTACTACGCCGGGCACCTGGAGCGTGAAGGCAAACCGGTGACTCAACTGGGCCGCAGCGTCGACAACATCAATGCCACGGCGGTGGAGTTCGGCGGCTTGAACATCACCCCGGCGGACGTGATCAAGCAACCGCAAAAAGGCCTTGGCGGGGCGATGAGCATTCTGCCGATCGGCGCGACCTGGGTTGATGATGCGCGCAAGGTCAACGCTACGGTGACGGCACCTGGGCAAACCAGCTACCGCGACTTTGCGATGGTCTGGCACAAGGCGTTGAACACCCGTTGGGCCAATGGCCGGCCGGTGGAAGGGATCGCTGCTGAGGGCTTCGGCGTGCCGACCGATCCGCAGGACAACTCGAGCATGGCGATCAACTACAAGACCGAGCCGCTGTGGTACCGCTTCGGCCTCGCCCCGGATGCACCGTTTGGTCATGCCGATGGCGCGGGTTACGGCGACATGGTCAATGCGCACATGGCTTACAGCAATGCGCTGGTCGGTGGCGATCCGCAGACCCCGGTGCTCTACGCCAAACCGGGGCAGCCGTTGCGTACGCATATTTTGATGCCGAGCGGTGGCAGTCGTGGCACCACGTTCCAGCTCGACGGGCACGTCTGGTCGGTGAACCCGTTCCAGGCCGAGAAGAGCGACACCGGTGGTTATCCGATGGGCTCGCCGGGCGTCGGCTCGGTGCGCTTCGGCTACAACCCGATGTCGATGTACATCGGCGCCCACGAAAGCATCCTGCCGGCCGCGCACTTCAGCTTCATGATCCCCAGCGCCGGCGGCAGCAATGCGATCCCGGGGGATTACCTGTTCCGCGACTACGGCGCCTACGGCAACACCTCCGGATTATGGGGACTGCTGCGCGTAACCAACGAACCGGAACCGGCGCCGCAGGGGCAGTAGCAGAACGGTAATGTCCCGGTGGATGCAAATCCCCTGTAGGAGTGAGCCTGCTCGCGATTGGGGCTACTCGGTTTCGGATGGTGAGGCAGATGACGCTATCGCGAGCAGGCTCACTCCTACAGGGGCCGGTGGTGGGCAGTGAGGATGCGGTAGGAATGCAAATCCCCTGTAGGAGCGAGCCTGCTCGCGAATGGGAGCAACTCGGTTCTGGATGGTGAGGCGCAAGACGCCTTCGCGAGCAAGCTCGCTCCCACGGGGTCGGTGTTTTGTCAGGTAGCGTTTGGGGAGTGCGAGATGAACAGGATCATCAACATCATCGGTATTTGCTCGCTGGCCATGGCTGGGGCGGTGCTGTCGCTGAGTGAAATTGCCTTGGCGCAAACCGGCAGCGGGCAGACGCTGAACCGCGACGGCGTGGCGGTGGATTTCAACCTCAAGCCGCTGGCCGCCGACGGCAAACTGCGCGAAGGCGAATTCGCCGATGTGCAGTTCCACGTCACTGACAGCGCCTCCGGCCAGCCGTTGTCCGGCGTGGCACCGGGTGCCTGGGTCGATCCGCAGACCCTCGCCGCCGATCAAGCCCAGGGCCGTGACCAGAGCTGCAAAGCCCGGGTCGGCGTGTTCCTCAAGTCCAACATCGGCGCGCGGCCATTGTTGGATCTGAACAGCTATTTCCTGCTGGTGATGAACCGCGACGCGAGCATCGCCGTGGTCGATCCGTCGGTGTCAGTGGGCGGCATCACTAGCACCCTCGCGCGGATCGAACTCAAGCAACCGCCGATGGACTGGGTCACCCCCAAAGACAACAAACGCGTGTTCGTCTCGATGCCGACAGCGGGCGAAGTGGCCGTCATCGACAGCGAACAATTCAAGGTTCTCGATTCGGTCAAGGCCGGCAGCCAACCGGTGCGCGTGGCGCTGCAACCCGATGAACGTCTGCTGTGGGTCGGCAACAACGCGAGCAAAGGCGAAGACTCCGGCGTGACGGTGATCGACACGCAAAGCCTAAAAGCCCTCAAACATTTGAATACCGGTCGCGGCCACCACGAAATCACCTTCAGCAAAGACAGCCGCTTCGCCTTCGTCAGCAACCGCGACGACGGCACGTTAAGCGTGATCGACATCGCCAGCCTGACCATCGTCGAGCAGATCAAAACCGGCTCCCACCCATTGTCAGTCGCCTATTCTGCGCTGTCCGGCGCGGTCTACGTGGCCGATGGCAAGGACGGCAACGTGACCGTGATCGACGCCAGCACCCATGCCATTCGCCGGGTGATCAAACTGCAACAAGGCCTCGGCCCGATGGGCTTCAGCGCCGATGGCCGCTTTGGCGTGGTACTGAACACCGTGGAAAACCGCGCCAGCGTCATTGACGCTGCGACCAACACAGCGATCCATGATCTGGACGTCAGCGCCGAACCCTACCAAGTGGTGTTCACCCAGGCCTACGCCTACATTCGCGGACTCGCCTCGCCAAAAGTCACCATGATCAACCTGTCGTCCCTCGGCGAAGGTCGCCAGCCGATCAGCCAGGGCTTCGAAGCCGGCCCGCAAGCGCCGCGCCTGGCCGGCGATCTGCCCCTGGCCTCAAGCCTCGCGGTATCACGTGACGACAACGCAGTGTTCGTGGTCAACCCGGTCGACAACACCACCTATTTTTACGCCGAAGGCATGAACGCGCCGATGTCCGGTTACCCCAACCGTGGCCAGATCGCCCGCGCCGCCATGGTCATCGACCGCAGCCTGCGCGAGGTTTCGCCGGGGCTGTACAGCGCGCGGGTGAAACTGCCGGCGGCGGGGCGTTTCGACGTGGCGTTCCTGCTCAATCAACCGAACATCATTCACTGCTTCACCGCGCAGATTGATAGCGACGGACAACAGCAAAAACACCTCGGCCAGCCGAAGGTCGAGTTCCTTCTCGACAAGACGGCCGTTGCGCTCAACGACCCCTACGTCGTGCGTTTTCGCATCGTTCAAGGCAAAGACAAAACCCAGCGCAGCGGGGTGAAAGACGTGCAGTTGCGCTATTACCTCGCGCCCACTTCGCACCCCCGTCAAGTGGCGGCGCTGGAAGTTGCTGACGGCGTATACGAAGCGCCGATCAGCCTTGACCGCAGCGGCGCCTGGTACCTGCATGTGCGTGCGGCCTCGCTGGGTGCCGGTTTCGATGACAAGACCTTTGCCAGTGTTCGGGTAGCCCCCGGCCAGGCCCGTTGAAGAGGAGTTTCGACATGAAGCGATTTGCATCCACTGGCCTGCTGACCCTGTGCCTGTTGAGCCTCGGCATTCAACAAGTCCACGCTCATTCGGCCGACGAACACGCCGGACACAAAGCCCCGGCCAGCAGCACTCAGGAACACGCCCAGGTGAAATTCGCCAACGTGCCGCTGCTCGATCAAAACGGTAAAACCGTGCGCCTGGAACAAGACCTGGTGCAGGGCAAAATCGTCGTCATGAGCTTTATCTACACCAGTTGCACCACGGTGTGCCCGGTGGTCTCGTCGATCATGGGCAAGGTGCAGAAACAACTCGGCGCGCGCGTCGGCGATGAAGTGCAACTGGTCTCGATCAGCATCGACCCGCAACGCGATGACCCGAAACGCTTGCAGGAGTATGCGCGCGCGTTTCAGCGCGGGCCGGGCTGGAGCTGGCTGACCGGCTCGCCGCAGTCGATCAATGAAACCCTCAAGGGCCTTGGCAGTTTCAGTGGCGACCTGAAAAGTCATCAACCGCTGATCCTCGTCGGCGACGGCGACAGCCGCCACTGGATACGCTACTACGGCTTCACTGACCCGGCGCTGCTGGCCAAGGAAGTCGAGAAACTCAGTGGCCTGCGCACTCACGCCAAACACACCGCCATCGCCATGGAGCAACAGCCATGAGACTGCTCGACTGGATCTCCCTGACCGTATGTTTCTGGATCTTCAGCACCGTGGCGTTTGCCCACGAAGGCCACGTCTCTGAGCCGCAAGCCGCTGTGGCCGCCGCGCCGGCCAAAGGCACCCACGACGCGAAAACTTGGTTCACCGACACGCCGTTGCAGGATCAGAACGGCGAGACCCTGCGCTTCTACAGCGACGCGCTGCAAAACCGCATCGTTCTGCTCAACGTGATCTTCACCAGTTGCAACGATGCTTGTCCGCTGATCACCCAAAAGCTCAAGGAAGTCCGCGAGCTGCTCGGTGACAAGGCACAGGACATCACCTTCATTTCCCTTACCAGTGACCCGCTGCGCGACACGCCGGCGGTGCTCAAGGCTTACACCTTGAAGCAGGGTTCCGATGACCCTCATTGGCTTTTTCTTACTGGCGACAAAGCGCAGATGGACCTGGTATTGAGCCGCATCGGCCAGATCGTGCCGACCCCCGAGCAGCACTCCACGCAGTTGATCGTCGGCGATGTCGCCAATAAACGCTGGAGCAAAATCCGCCCCGACGCCCCGGCTGCCGCCATTGCCCAGCGCTTGCAGTTGCTGACAATGCCCGTGGCCGGCCGCTGAGCCCGCGCCATGAACCTGCGCGGCGTACTCGCCCTGATCCTGCTCGCTGGCGTCAGCCTTGGCGCGAGCGCTGCGCCGCTGACCCCGGAAGAAGCGGCGGGCAAGCGCCTGTACCGCCAAGGCCTTTCCGCCAGCGGCGAAGCGATCATGGCGCGGGTCGGCGCGGCGGGTGTGTTACTGCCGGCGACCAGCCTGCCGTGCGCCAATTGCCACGGCGCCGATGGCCTCGGTCGGCCCGAAGGCGGGGTACGTCCGCCGCCGCTGAACTGGGCGCGACTGACCAGCACTTACGGCCAGCGACAGGTCAACGGTCGCAGCTATCCGGCGTACACCGAGAGCAGTCTGGCCACCGTCATCGAGCAGGGCCGCGACCCTGGTGACAATCGCCTCGACCCGAGCATGCCGCGCTTTGTGCTGTCGATGAAGGATCAGCGCAACCTCACCGCGTACCTCAAACGCCTGGCCGACGAACGCGACCCCGGCCTCGATGCCGAGACCCTGCACCTGGGCACGTTGTTGCCCAGTCAGGGCCCGCTGGCGGAAGAGGGCATGACCATCGCAGCGATACTTAACGGCAGCGTGGCGCGGATCAATCAGGCTGGCGGCATTCATGGCCGGCAACTGCGCTTGACGGTGGTTGACCCGGGCCCGGATCGCGCCAGTGCCGAACAAGCCTTACAGCGGTTGATCGAGCAGGAACAGGTTTTTGCGTTGGTAGCACCGCTGGCGCCGGCCCTCGACGGCGAACTGGCGAGCCGCTTGGAACAGTCCGGCGTACCGCTGATTGGCGCCTTGTCGTCGCTCGGCTCGATGCAGGCCAGCCCGCAGATTTTCGACCCGTTGCCGGGCTTGCGCGAGCAACTGATCGCCCTGGCCGATTACGCCACGGCCAGCCTGCGCGTGCTGCAAGGGCCGACGCTGATTGCTTATCCCGATGACCCGTTGCAAGCGCAAGCGGCGACCACGCTCGCTGAATACTTGCAGGATCACGGCTGGCAGAAAGTTCATCTGCAAGCCTACGACCCGGCAGCAGAGGCTTTGCCACTGGGTTCGCGCTCGGTGTTTTATCTGGGCAATGGTGGTGGTTTCGGACGTCTGGCCACACGCCTGCAAGACGCCGGGCAGGTGCCATACCTGTTCGCCGCTTCGAGCCAGGTTGCTGGTGAGTTGCTGCAAGTGCCGGAGGGGTTCTCGCGGCGCGTGTTTCTCGCCTATCCGTTCGTGCCCAGCGACTGGACCCAGACCGGGCGCATGGCCCTGACGCTGTTGCGCGAAGGTCAGGGTCTCGGCGCCCAGCACGCGGTGCTGCAAGTCGGCGCCTACGCCTCGATGTTGCTGCTCAGCGAAGGCATGAAACAGGCCGGCCGCGACGCCAGCCGCGAAAAACTGGTGACGGCGCTGGAAGGTCTGCACGACTTCGACACCGGCCTGACTCCACGCCTCAGCTTTGGCCCCGGTCGCCGCTTGGGCTTGAGCGGCGCCCATGTGGTCACCGTGGATTTGCCCGATCAGCGCTTCTATCTGGTCGCCCCCTATAAACCGATTGTTGCCAGCCCCTGAACGGAGGGCCCGATCATGAAGCTCAGAATGCTGATCTTGTTGCTGACCTGTTGGCTCCCGTTGACGTGGGCCAATAACGAACCGGCCGTGGCGCGGGTCAATGGCGAAGAAATCTCCGGGTTTCGTTTTGAGCGCTTCTTCGTCGAATACCTTGAGGATCAGGGCCGCGCGGTGGCGAGCATTCGCAATCCCAAGGCCTACAAACAGCTGCGCCAGGCGGCGCTGCAAACGCTGATCGACAAGGAACTGCTGTGGCAGGAGTCGCAAAAACGCGGGGTGCAGATCGACGAGCAAGCGGTGCTTGCGCAAGTCGAGCAAACCCGCAGCGCTATCGGCGGCACGGATAAATTCGTCCGGCGCTTGCAGGACGCCGGTTTCGACGAGGCGTCTTTCACCGAATACACCCGCCGCGAACTGGCGGCGCAGCAGACATTCGCCGAGCTGATCCGCGCCAATACCTTGCAACCCCGGCACCTGATAATCCGTGTGCCCGCACAAGCGGATGCAGCCACAGTCGCGGCAGCGCGTCTACGCTTGTTGCAAATGCGCGCCTCGATCATCAGCGGGGCGACATTCGCCAGCCAACCCGTGCGTTCACCGTTCGGCTGGCATGTGATTTATTTGCAGAACCACTTGGAGGCCGCCGATGTCCCAGATTCGCAGGGGCTGGATACAGTCAGGGCACAGCTCGCCCGACAGCAACAGACCCAGGCTCGTCGCCAAGTGCTCGCGCAATTACGGGTGCAGAACAGGATCGAACGAATTGACGACGACTGAAGGTTCCCCCCCAATAGTGGGGAATGGCTTCGATGCCCATTCAGGTGCTTCCCCGTTTCTGGGGAACGGGGTACCGGGACGAGCGGGCATTGTCATTAATTTCAAGGACATGAAGACGTAAAATTACCGGCACTCAGCCTGGCATGAAGTGTGCGTTACCGATGGTAAGGCGCACTCTCAGGGCGGGGTCATCGGACCTGCTGTTTCAAGGAGTCGACCTTGGTTAACAAAGTACTGGTTGTCGAAGACGAACAGCTGCTTGCACAGAACCTTCAGGATTATCTGCTGGCGCAGGGGCTGGACGTCCGGATTGCACATGACGGAGCGACGGCGATCGGCTTGGCCGAAACGTTTGCCCCCGACGTGCTGGTGTTCGATTACCGCTTGCCCGATATGGAAGGCTTTGAGGTGCTCGACGCGGTCCGCCAGAACAGGACGTGCCATTTTGTGCTGATAACGGGTCACCCGACCGCTGAAGTCTGTGAGCGGGCGCGGCAACTGGAAGTCAGCCACATCCTGTTCAAACCGTTTCCATTGGCGGAACTGGCCCGAGCTGTCTGCGACCTTCTTGGCATCAAGCGCGAAGCGAAACCCGGTGCGAGCCCTTCAGAAGGCTTTGTCGAACGACGCCAGAGCAGGACCGAGAGCTTCCCGTTGCAGTTGTACGATGGCAGTTGGGTGTTGGCGGATCGGCGACGGCAGTCGCAATCCATGGCGCCGGACGACGATCAAATGCTCACCGGGGAGTAATGGCGCGATCAGACGTTCCGGCTTTTGCCGCCAAGGTTTGCCGCGCCGACAGGGCTCTAAGCCCCGGTTGGAGAGCAAGCCATGGAACGTCTGTCCGTTGTCGTCGAACCGCTGTTGGCCGAAAGCGCGCCAGAACGCTTTTCCAGTGAACAGCTTGCCCAGGCCCGGGCGCGGGCCGCCACTTCCGGCGAACGTGTTCTCGAAGCCCTCGGCGTCCTCTGTGAACTGGCGCCGATGCCGTTCATTCACACCCTCGGCGCGACCCTGCATTACCCGGTGCTCGACACCGACAGCCTGTTTGCCGCGACGCCGGTGTTCGACCGCGTCACCCTCGCACAATGCCTGAAACGTGAATTCATCCTGCTGCGCCACAACGACGAAGTCATCGGCGTGTTTGCCGACCCCTTCGACCCGGCGCGGCTGGCCTGGATCGACGATTGCCTGCACGGCGCGCCGCTGCATCTGGTGCACGCCGATGATCTCAAGGCCTATCTGGCCCGCCACGAAGAAAGCTTCCACGCCGTCGAATCGCTCAACGCCCAGGGCGACACCCACAACGAAATCGACACCCTGCAAAGCCTGTCGCTGACCAGCATCAGCGAAGACGCCAGCAGCGTGGTGAAACTGGTCAACTCGACCCTCTACGACGCGCTGAAAATGCATGCCAGCGACATCCACCTCGGCACCACCGGCAACGGTCTGGTGATCAAATATCGCATCGACGGCGTGCTCAACAACATCAGCAAAGTCCAAGGTGCGGAGTTCTCCGAGCAGGTGATCTCGCGGGTCAAGGTCATGGCTGAACTGGACATCGGCGAAAAACGCGTGCCGCAGGACGGTCGCTTCAAGATCGGCATCAGTGGCCGGCAGATCGACTTCCGCGTGTCGATCATGCCGAGCATCTTCGGCGAAGACGCGGTGCTGCGAGTGCTCGACAAACAGGATCTGGCCGACAAGGTCTGCGGTGTGCAATTGCAGGCGCTGGGCTTTGAAGACGAAACCCTGCGCCAGTTGCGCCGCCTCGCCGCCGAGCCCTACGGCATGGTCCTGGTGACGGGCCCGACCGGCAGCGGCAAGACCACCACGCTGTACGCGATGATCACCGAGATCAACCACGGCGTGGACAAGATCATCACCATCGAAGACCCGGTCGAGTATCAATTGCCGGGCGTGCTGCAAATCCCGGTCAACGAGAAAAAAGGCCTGACCTTCGCCCGCGGCTTGCGCTCGATCCTGCGCCACGACCCGGACAAAATCATGGTCGGCGAAATCCGCGACCCGGACACCGCACAGATCGCCGTGCAATCGGCGCTCACCGGTCACCTGGTGTTCACCACCATCCACGCCAACAACGTTTTCGACGTGATCGGCCGCTTCACCCAAATGGAAATCGACCCCTACAGCCTGGTCTCGGCGCTCAACGCGATTCTCGCCCAGCGCTTGATTCGTTTGGTGTGCGCCAGTTGCAGCGCGCCGGTCAACCCGAGCGATGAAGAACTGCGCGCCTCGGGCCTCGATCCGCAGAAAGTCGATCACTACCACTTCGTCCACGGCAAAGGCTGCGGCCACTGCCGGGGCAGCGGTTATCGCGGGCGCACGGCGATTGCCGAGTTGCTGCACCTCGACGACGAACTGCGTCAGATGATCGTCGAGCGCCAACCGATCACCCAAATCAAAGCCCTGGCCTGCGCCCGTGGTTTGCGCCTGTTGCGCGAGTCGGCGCTGGAGCTGGTGGAACAAGGTCGCACCACGCTGGAGGAGATCAATCGTGTCACTTTTATCGCGTGAGCGTTTTGTCGCCGTGCTCGGCGCCAGCGGTGTTGGCCTGGGGCAGCGGCGTGGCAGCGAGACCCTGTGGCTGGGCAGCGTCGGTTACATCGACGAAGGCTTCCAGAGCTACGCGGTGGCGCTGGACACCCTCGACCGCCTGCTCGGTGAACACGCCCGCGCCGGGGCCGAATTGAGCGTGGTCATCTCCGGGCACTTCAGCCGCTTCTGCCTGGTGCCGTGGAGCGCGCAGATCAGCAGCCCTGAGGAACTGCGCGGCTTTGCCCAACTGTGTTTCGAAGACCTGTTTGGCGCGCCGACCCAGCCGTGGAGTCTGGTGCTGTCCGCCGAACCTGCCGGTTACGACCGCATTGCCAGCGCCTTGCCGCAAGACTTGCTCGAACGCTTGCGCACACTGGTCAGCGCTCGCGGTTTGCGCCTGCGCTCGGTGCAACCGTACCTGATGGCGGCGTTCAACCGCTTCGACAAAAGTCTGGATGCCGGCGACTTCCTTTTCGTCGTCGCCGAGCCGCAACGCAGCGTGTTGTTGCTGGTGAGGGAAGGGCGCTGGGCCGGTGTGCGCTCGGTCGGTGGCAGCGACAGCGATGCCGCGTTGAATGCCCTGATCGGTCGCGAACGGCAGCTGCAAGCTTCGACCAGCGAACGCGCGTTCAGTGTTTATCTGCATGCACCGGCGCGCCTCGATGCGCATCCGGACGTGGCGGGTGTGCAACTGCGCACCCTTGAAGACGCCTCGATGAACGTGCGTGACGGCTTGTACGTCATGTCCCGGGCGGTGGCCTGACATGCGCGCGCTCAATCTCGACTTTCAGCCACGGCCACGTTCGGGCCCATTGGGTTGGAGCCTGCTCGGCGCCGGCGTGCTGCTGGCGCTGCTGTGCTTCGGCGTGCAACAGCACCTCGACGCGCACACCGAACAGCAACAAGGCCACCTGCAAACCACCCAGCGCCAGCTCACCGGTGACAGCGGCGCCAAGTCCACCCTGAGCCCGGCGGAAACCCGCGAGCAAGCGGCAAACCTCGCCGAAATGCGCAAGGTCTCGCAGCAACTGCGCCGGCCGTGGGAGCGCCTGTTCGCCATGCTCGAAGAGATGCCGCGCGATGACGTCGCGCTGCTGACCCTGACCCCGGATGCGCGCAAAGGCCAGGTCCGCATCAGCGCCGAAGCGCGGGATCTGCAAGCGATGCTCGACTTCCACAAACGTCTGGAAGCCAGCGACGAACTGTCCGACGTGTCGCTGCTGAGCCACGAAATCGTCGTCAAATCGCCGGAACAACCGGTGCAATTCAACCTGTCGGCGACTTGGGAGATTGGCGATGCGAATCCCTAGACTGATCGTCCACGAATACCTGCAAGGCGTCGGCATTCCGGGCCTCGCCGGGCTGGCGCTGCTGCTGGTCGCCGTGGCTTGGGCACTCGGCAGTTTGTTGCCGGGCTGGCAATCGTTGCAGCACCTCAGCCAACAGACTCAGGAAGCCACCGCATACCTGGCCAAGGTTGAAGACGGCAGCATCGCGCCGCCGGTGGTGCCACAACGTCAGCTCGACGATTTCCGCAACAAACTGCCGGCGCAGCCGCAAGCCACCGTCGCCATCGACCGCATCTACGCTCTCGCAGCCCAGGAGCACATCACTCTGGCACGCGGCGAATATGCACTCGGCGTCGATCCGAAAACCCATCTGGCGCGTTATCAGATCCTGTTGCCAGTGCGCGGCAGCTACCCGCAACTGCGCCGATTTCTGCACGCCTTGCTCGGTCAGTTGCCAGCGGTGGTGGTGGAAGACCTCGAGTTGCAACGCAAGAAGATTGGCGACACCGACCTCAATGGCCGGATCCGTATGACCCTTTACCTGTCGAGGTCGTGATGAATACCAAGCGCGTGACAGGGTGGTTGGCGTTCTTCGGCGTAGCGGCCGCGCTGGCGTGGTTGCCGGAATATTTCTCGCCAAGCGAAGACGCCGATTCGCACGAAGTGGCTGTCGCTACGCCGGGGAAAACCCGGGGCGCGCTGCCGGCCAGCACCGCCAAGGCCAAGGATGCGCCGATCAAGGACCTGAGCCCGGCCGGCGACCTGTTCGCGGCCAAATCCTGGAAGGCCGCGCCAATTCTGGCCACGGTCACCGAAATGGCCATCAATCCAGCAACAGTGGTGCAAGCCCCGAGCCTGCCACCGGTGCCGTTTCAGTTCGTCGGCAGGCTGCATGACCGCAGCGACCTGCAAGTGTTTTTGCAGAACGGCGAAAAGATCTACGTCGTGCGCAACGGGGATGTGATCGACGACACCTGGAAGATCACCGGCATTTCCGATGTGGAATTGAGCCTGGTCTACCTGCCCTTGCATTTGTCGCAGACCCTGTCTGTGGGGAGTACGCAATGAACCGTTGCCGTTTGCTGATGAGCCTGGGCCTGTGTGCCGGGCTGGCCGCGTGCAGTTCCGCACAAGTGGCCAACAAGGAAGCCGCCGACCTGATTGAACAGGGTCAGTACGAGGCGGGGCTGGCCCGAATCGAAGAAGGCCTGCGCGAAAACCCACGGGACACCGAGCTGCACTTGCTGCTCAACAGCGGTCGGGCCAAGGCGATCACGGCGTTGCTGACGACCGGCGACACTGACCGCTCGCGCCGCGACTTCGCTTCGGCGCGGGTGGCCTACAACCGCGCGCTGACCATCGAGCCGAACAACCGCCGCGCCCAGGATGCCCTGAAGCAGATGGATTACCTGCGCAGCATGGACGAGAAACTCGAATTGGCCCGTGGCGACCTGCGTCGTGGCGACATCTACGGCGCTGATCGCCAGGTCAAACAGATCCTCGAACTCGACCCGAACAACGAGGGCGCACTGGAGCTGCAAGGCAACATTCGTCTGGTGCAGAGCCGCAACGTCATTCCTTATCCGCAACTGCGCACCAAGCTTGATCGCCCGGTGACCCTGGAATTTCGTGACGCCAACCTGAAGACCATTTTCGAAGTGCTGTCGCAGGTCGCCGGACTGAACTTCATCTTCGACAAAGACCTGCGCCCGGACATGAAAGCGACGATCTTCGTGCGTGACGTGCGCATCGAAGACGCCGTGACCCTGCTGCTGCAACAGAACCAGTTGCACCAGAAAGTGGTGAACGAAAACACCTTGCTGATCTACCCGGACTCACCGCAGAAAGTGAAGGATTACCAGGAACTGGTGATGCGCACGTTCTACCTGACCAGCATCGACGCCAACACCGCGCTGAACATGGTCAAGACCATGCTCAAGACCCGCGACGTGTTCGTCGACGAACGCCTCAACACCCTGACCATGCGCGACACCGAAGACGCCGTGCGCATGGCCGAGAAACTCCTGCAATCGCAAGACCAGTCCAACCCGGAAGTGGTGCTTGAAGTTGAAGTGATGGAAGTCGCCACCCAGCGCATCCTCGACCTTGGCCTGCAATGGCCGAACACCTTCGGCGTGGTCAACAGCGACGGTTCGGCGGTGACCCTGCTTGATCAACTGAAAGGCATCAATTCCAGCCGGATTTCGATCTCGCCGTCGCCGCAAGCCAAAATCAACGCTCAGGACAATGACATCAACACACTCGCCAGCCCGGTGATTCGTGTGAGCAATCGCGAGCAGGCACGCATCCACATCGGTCAGCGCGTACCGATCATCAGCGCCACTTCGGTGCCGTCGACGCAAGGCCCGGTGATCACTGAGAGCGTCACTTATCTGGACGTCGGTCTGAAGCTCGAAGTGCAACCGACCGTGCACCTGAACAACGAAGTGGCGATCAAGATTGCTCTCGAAGTGAGTAACGCCACGCCGCTGGAACCGACCCGCCAGGGCACGATTCCGGTGCAGGTCGACACCCGCAACGCGCAAACCTCGCTGCGCCTGCACGACGGCGAAACGCAGATCCTCGCCGGCCTGATGCGCAACGATCACGGCGCCACCGGCAACAAGATTCCGGGTCTCGGCGATATTCCTGGCATTGGCCGGCTGTTCGGCAGCAACAAGGACACCGTCGGCAAATCGGAACTGGTGCTGTCGATCACGCCACGGATCGTGCGCAACCTGCCGTATCAGAGCCCGTCGGACATGGAGTTCTCCACCGGCACCGAAACCAGCATGCACATCCAGGCACCGGATCGTTCGCAGAGCTACGTGATGCCGGCGCCTGCCGCGCAGCCGCGTGCAGTCGGTGAATCGGCCGTGGCCACCACCCGCGTCAGTGTCGAGAAGCCTTGATCATGAACGCCTGCCAACGCGGTTTCAGCCTGATCGAAGTCGTGGTGACGCTGGCCCTGATCGGTCTGTTGGCGAGCATGGCCGCGCCGCTGACCGAGACCCTGGTGCGGCGTGGCAAGGAGCAGGAATTGCGCAACGCGCTGTACCAGATTCGCGATGGCATCGACGCCTACAAACGCGCGTTCGATGCCGGTTACATCGAGAAGTCGCTGAACAGCAGCGGCTACCCGCCGAACCTGCAAGTACTGGTCGAAGGCGTGCGCGATGTGCGCAGCGCGAAGGGCGCCAAGTTCTACTTTTTACGCCGCATCCCGCGCGATCCGCTGGTGCCGGCCAAACGTGATGACGAAGGGGGTTGGGGCGTGCGCGCCTACAACAGTTCGGCTCAGAACCCGCGCGATGGCGAGGACGTTTTCGACGTCTATTCCCACGCCCGGGGCAAGGGCCTCAACGGCATCGCCTACCGCGAGTGGTGAACCTCATGCGCCGGGAAAAAGGTTTTACCTTGCTGGAGCTGATGGTGGTGATGGCGATCATCGCCACGCTGATGACCATCGCACTGCCGCGCTACTTCAACAGCCTTGATGCGTCGAAGGAAACCACCTTGCGCCAGAGCCTGTCGGCGATGCGCGAGGCGCTGGATCACTTCTACGGCGACACCGGCCGTTATCCGGATTCCATCGAACAACTGATCGAACAACGTTACCTGCGCAACGCGCCACTCGATCCGATCACCGAGCGCAAAGACCAGTGGGTGCTGATCGCGCCACCGGACGGTGTGGCGGGCGGCGTGGCCGACATCAAAAGCGGTGCTACCGGGAGGGCGCGTGATGGCAGCCAGTATTCCGAGTGGTAACCGCGCGCAGCAGGGTGGTTTCACCTATCTGGGCGTGCTGTTCCTGATTGCGGTGATGGGCATGGGCCTGGCCAGTGCCGGCGAGTTGTGGTCGACCGGTTCGCGCCGCGACCGTGAGCGCCAATTGCTCTGGGTCGGCACCCAATACGCCCAGGCGCTGCGCAGCTACTACCGCAGTTCGCCGGGGCTGGCGCAGTACCCGAAAGAGTTGGCAGACCTGCTTGAAGATCAGCGCTTTCCAGAGGCGAAACATCATCTGCGGCAGCTCTATCCAGACCCGATCGGTCAGGGCGAGTGGGCACTGCAACGCGGTTTCGATGGCCGCATCACCGGCCTCAACAGTCCCTCGGCCGAGCTGCCGTTGAAGCAGGCGGACTTCCCGACGCAGTGGTCGGATTTCGACGGCATGCAGCGTTATTCGGACTGGCAGTTCGTGGCAGAAAAGGCCTTTCTCGACGGCACTGGCACTAGTAGCGGGGGCCCGGCCAAAGGCCAGTCGAATTTGCCCCAGGCGTTGCAGCCATGACTCGCCACTGGTGGTGCGCGCTGATTCTCACCGTGGCGGCGTGCTGCGCCCATGGCGGTGAAGAAGACGAAATGATGGGCTTCATCGTCGATGACACGATCTCGCACATCGGCCACGACTTTTACTACTCGTTCAGTGAACGCCTGCGCGATACCAGCCCGATGGATTTCAACCTGGTGGTGCGCGAGCGGCCCGACGCGCGCTGGGGCAGCCTGGTGACCGTGGAATATCAGCAACGCCTGGTTTATCGGCGCTTCCTGCCGCCGAATACCGTGGAACTGAAGGACGAGGCCTACGCGGCCGCCGACTGGGTTCGACGCCAGGTTGTCCAGCGCAAGCTGGAGGCTCTGTTGCAGGACACCACCGACCTTGAGAAGGACGAACTATGAAAAGCACAACGTTCTCACGGCGCAGCGGATTCTGGATCTCGGGGTTGTTGATCGGGCTCGCCAGCGCTGCCGCGGTCCAGGCCACTGAACTGGTCTACACGCCGGTCAACCCGTCGTTCGGCGGCAACCCGCTCAACGGCACCTGGCTGCTCAACAACGCCCAGGCACAAAACGATCACGACGACCCGGACATCCAGAGCCGTTCGGCGGTGGCCGGGACATCGGCACTGGAGCGCTTCACCAGTCAATTGCAATCGAGGCTGCTAGGGCAGTTGCTGGACAACATCTCCACCGGCAACACGGGGAGCCTGTCCACCGACTCTTTTATCGTCAACGTCATCGACGACTCCGGGGCACTGAGCATTGAAGTGACCGATCGAGCGAGCGGTGAGGTTTCGGAAATTCAGGTGAACGGCCTCAACCCATGACGGGCTGACGGTTCCGGGGAGAACGGACATGAAAAAGATCATCGCGTTAGGGCTGCTGTTGGCGACATTACAAGGGTGCAGTCTGCGTGAGCCGATGTCGGCCGAGCAGGACACCGAAACCCCGACCCTGACCCCCAGGGCTTCGACTTATTACGACTTGCTGAAGATGCCGCGACCCAAGGGCCGGTTGATGGCGGTGGTGTACGGCTTCCGTGACCAGACCGGGCAGTACAAGCCGACGCCGGCGAGTTCGTTTTCCACCAGCGTGACCCAAGGCGCGGCGTCGATGCTGATGGACGCGATGCAGGCCAGTGGCTGGTTTGTCGTGCTGGAGCGGGAAGGGCTGCAGAACCTGTTGACCGAACGCAAGATCATTCGCGCCTCGCAGAAGAAGCCGAATACGCCGGTGAATATTCAGGGCGAGCTGCCACCGTTGCAGGCGGCGAACATGATGCTCGAAGGCGGGATCATCGCCTATGACACCAATGTGCGCAGCGGTGGGGAAGGGGCGCGGTATCTGGGGATTGATTTGCAGCGTGAGTATCGGGTGGATCAGGTGACCGTCAACTTGCGTGCGGTGGATGTGCGCAGTGGGCAGGTGCTGGCGAATGTGATGACCAGCAAGACGATTTATTCGGTGGCGCGCAGCGCGGGGATTTTCAAGTTCATCGAGTTCAAGAAGTTGCTTGAGGCTGAGGTTGGGTACACCACGAACGAGCCGGCGCAGCTTTGTGTTCTGTCGGCGATTGAGGCGGCGGTGGGGCATATGGTGGCGCAGGGGATTGAGCGGCATTTGTGGCAGGTGGCGGGGGACAGTTCGGTGCCTGGGCAGGATGATGTGTTGAATCGGTATTTGACCCAGAACAAGATTGATCCGGATGCTGAGTGAGGTTTTTGCTGTTGAGCTTGGCGGCCTGATAGCCGACCAGGCTCTCTCGGTCGAAACCGGTTTAAACCTGTAGGAGTGAGCCTGCTCGCGATAGCTATCTCTCAGACACAGTTGCTATTGCGGATGTACCACAATCCTTGTGGGAGCTGGCTTGCCAGCGATGGCGGCCTTGTAGCCGACCAATCTCTGGCGGATGTACCCAGTTCCAATTGTGGTAGCGAGCCTGCTCGCGAAGGTGTTTTATCAGGCGGTGGGGTTCTTTCTGACGGAGTACATATCCATTCCTGCGGCAACGGCTGCTTAGGGTTCCGCCCTTACGGCGGGTCACTTTTGACAAACGCCTCAAAAGTAACCAAAAACGCTTGCTCCTACGTACGGCCCGCTCGCTAGAGCTCGGGGTTCCTTCGCTCCGGGATCGATCCGGGCGCAGCGCCTACGGTTTGCTTCGCTGCACCTCCTCTCGCTGTGTTTGGCTGCGCCAAACGGTCGCTGCGCTCCCACCCCCGGATCAATCCCTGCGCTCAGCCTGCCGACGTCGCTCGTGGATCAAGATCAAAAGCTTCACCCGAGCTTGCGCTCATCGTGTTGAGTGGTGAAGAGCGGGCGCGATGCGAAAATTTATCGGGTGAACTCAATTCCTGTGGGAGCTGGCTTGCCAGCGATGGCGGCCTGACAGCCAACCAATCCCTCGCACATGTACCTGCCTCTGTAGGAACCGGCCCGCCAGCAATGACGACCCCAACTTCCCCAAACATTTGGATCTCCACCCTGGAATGTTAGGCTCCCCCCAATCCCTGCATTCTGTGAAGGAAGGCTTATGTTGAAGGTGTTCGCTCTACTGACGCTGCTGGTGTCCAGCGCCGTCCAGGCGCAAACCACGCTGCAATCCGATCTCCCATTGAAGTACCTCGAGCAGGTTCATCCGGACGCGGAGCCGCGTCCGTTGGTGATTTTCCTGCACGGCTACGGCAGTAACGAAGCGGATCTGATCGGGATGAAGTTCCAGCTCCCGGCGCAGTACAACTACTTGTCGGTGCAGGCGCCGCTGTCGTTGGGCGAGGATCGCTATCAGTGGTTTCGCAAGAAGGGTGAGGGCGCTTACAACGGTGAGACGGATGATTTAAAGGCCAGCGGGCAGAAGCTGCGCGACTTCATTGCGCAAGCCGCGAAGAAATATCACGCCAGTCCGGACAAGGTGTACCTGATCGGCTTCAGCCAGGGCGCGATGATGACCTACGAAGTGGGGCTGCGACCGCCGCTGGCCGTGGGCGGCATCGCGGCGTTGAGCGGGCGTTTGTTGCCCGTGTTGAAAGGACAGCTCAAGGCCGAGCAACAACCGCTGCCGCTGAACATCTTCATCGGCCATGGTACCGCCGATGATCGCGTGCCGTACCACGACGGTACCGAGGCCAAGGCGTTGCTGGAGAAGCTGGCTTACACACCGCAATTCCATGCCTATCCAGGTGTCGGCCACAGCATCACTGCGGCCGAGCTGCGGGATTTGAATGGCTGGTTGCAGCAGCTCAATCCTTGAGGATGGTTTTTACCAGGGCATCGTGACCTTTCTTGTCGCTGGCGCGTGAGATCACCTGAACCAGCGCCATTTTCGTGCCGGAGCCGGCCAGCAGCGTGGTGTTGAGGGTCTGGCCGCCGCCTTGGGTGGCGGTGCTGTCGACTTGACGCAGACCGAGGCCGGTGCCTTTCTGGGTCAGACTTTTCTCCGTGAGCTTGTTGAAATCCGGCAAGGCTTTGCGTTGGTCTTCGATGAAGCTCGAGACGCTGCCGTCGAGAAATTCGCCGTCATTGTCCTTGACGTTCTGGCCTTCAGGAATCTGGTTTTCGGCGGCGATGACCACGGTTTTGGTGGACTCGTTGGTGTACATCGTGCCGGTGGCGCCGCCGGGGCTGGCCGGTAACGGATCAGCCACGAAGCCTTTAGGCAGAGTGAAAGTGAACTTGCCGCCGAGCAGCGAGACTTGCTCGGTCGTGGCTTTTTCCTTGGCTTTGGCCGCCTGAGCGTTGATGGCGCCGAGACCGGCGACGGCCGCCAGCAACACGATGACGGCTTTCTTGCTCAACAATGACATTCGAATCTCCGAGGGATGGACGCGCTAGGTGGGCGATCATCCCACGCAGCGTGCTGTCACTCCAGCGCGGTTCGTCAGGGTTACTGTGCCTGCTGCTGTTTCGCCACCGGCCGGACCAGCAATTGGCGGGTCACGCCGAGCATGGCCACGGAGACCGCCACGCCGACCGCGAATCCGCTCAGTCCCAGGGTGGGCAAGGTCAATGCCGCCACCAGGCAGAACGCCGAAAACGAATACATCCCCGTCGCGGTTGCCCGTAACAGCACGGCAGTAAACGCCGGGCCACGGGTTTGCTGGGAAAACACCGCCATCACGCTGCCGAGCACCGGGAACACCGCGAGCAGACCGCTCCAGCGCTCGCCGACGGTACTGGCCAGCATCGTCACCACCAGCGTCAGCGCGGCGCCGGCGATCATCCGCCAGATCAGTTTGTCCGACTTCGGCGCCGGGCCGTTGAGCACTGGCTGTACCTTAGGAAACAGGTAAGGCGACGAAAGCAGAGCAATCGCGGCCGCCGCCACAGAGAACGGCAACGACGCGGGAACGAGCGACAACAGCAACGCCAGTACGCCCCAGACCGCCAGCGAAATCGTCAGCGCCCACGGCCAGTTCGCGCGCTGTGCGACCTGCGCATAGGTGATGCAGAAGGCAATCATCGCGAACATCGCCGATAACGCCGCCACCGCTGAGTGAGCGGCAAACGCCGGCCCCTGCTCAATGGCGAGGAAAAACAGAATCGGCCCGACCACCACCGGCAACCCGGACAGCCACCCGGCCACGCTTGGCCCCCAACGCTTGCCCGCGAGGGAAATCAGCAGCAGAAAACCGGGAATCAACAGCAGTTTGAGGATCAGCACGCAGGGGGCTCCGTCAGGTGGTGACGGCCACGTTAGCACTGCCGATCAGAGATTGCTGCAAATGTGTGCGTATTTTGTATACAACATCCGCATTGCAATAGCCGACTATGCTCTGACTATCAGAGCTTGCTGGAGTCGATACCGCCATGAACAGAGCGCCAAAAGTGTTACGAGGTTGTTGCGGCATCGGTTTGTGGGCGTTGTTGCTGACACCGACCTGGGCCAACTGGCAAGACGCGGTGCCAGGTGCGCAGATCATCGGCACCGGCGATTTCAGCGTATTCGGATTCGATGTGTACAACGCGCGGTTGTGGAGCGCCGCCCGGCCTTTGGCTGACGGGCAGCCGTTTGCCCTGGAGCTGATCTACCGCCGCAGCATCTCCCGCGAGGATCTGGTCAAGGCCAGCGTCGACGAAATCAGGCGTTTGGGCGGCGCCAATGTCAGCCCCGTGCAATTGGCCGGCTGGCAGATCCAGATGCAGCAATCGTTCATTGATGTGCAGGCCGGCACGCGGATTACCGGGGTGTATCTGCCAGGTCAGGGCGCGCGGTTTTTTGTCGGTCAGCAGTTGCAGCATGAAATCGATGATCCGCAGTTTGCCCGGGCGTTCTTCGATATCTGGCTGGATCCGCGTACACGCAGTCCCGAGTTGCGTGAGCAGTTGTTGGGTGTCAGTCGATAGATTCTTTTGCGCTTCAAGGCAGCAACTGAAACGTCTAAGCTGCATCTTTCCGACTTGTTTCAGGATGTGTGCGTGAAATTCAGTTTGCCCAAAATCGCCACCGCGCCGTTTTGCCCACCGGAAGTGGCCGGCAGCGTCGCGGTGGATCCGAATGCCTCGTTCTTCAAACGCGTGCTGCGTTTCGCCGGCCCAGGATTGCTGGTGTCGATCGGCTACATGGACCCGGGCAACTGGGCAACCGCCATCGAGGCCGGTTCGCGATTTGGCTACAGCCTGTTGTTCGTGGTGTTGCTGGCGAGTCTGTCGGGCATGGTCGTGCAATGCCTGTGTTCGCGCCTGGGCATCGCCACTGGGCGCGATCTGGCGCAACTGTCGCGCGAGCGCTACAGCACGCCGACCGCACGTTTGCAGTGGGTGTTGGCGGAGATCTCGATCATCGCCACCGACCTTGCCGAAGTACTCGGCTGTGCGCTGGCGTTTCACTTGTTGCTCGGTTGCTCGCTGACCTTCGGCATTGCCCTGACGGCGTTCGACACGTTACTGGTGCTGGCTCTGCAGAACCGGGGCTTCCGCCGACTGGAGGCAATCATGCTGGTGCTGGTCGCCACCATCGGCGTGTGTTTCTTCGTTGAACTGGTGCTGATCAAGCCGTATTGGCCGGACGTGTTCAGCGGCTTCAAACCCTCGTTGTCGGCGATCAGCGATGCTGCGCCGTTGTACCTGGCCATCGGCATTCTCGGCGCGACGGTGATGCCGCATAACCTCTACCTGCACACCTCGATTGTGCAGACGCGGATGATCGGCAAGGATCTGGCCAGCAAGCAGGATGCGGTGAAGCTCGCGCGCATCGACACCATCGGTTCGCTGGCGTTGGCGCTGCTGGTCAACGCGGCGATCCTGATTCTCGCGGCAGCGGCGTTTCATCAGTCAGGGCATACCGACGTAGTCGATATCCAGGACGCCTATCACTTGCTTGATCCGCTGGTCGGTGGGGCATTGGCCAGCGTGCTGTTCGGCGTGGCGTTGCTCGCTTCGGGGCAGAGTTCAACCTTCACCGGCACCATCGCCGGCCAGGTGATCATGGAGGGTTATCTCAACCTGCGGATTCCGTGCTGGCAGCGGCGCCTGATCACCCGTGGGCTGGCGCTGATTCCGGCGTTCATCGGCGTGTGGCTGATGGGCGATAACGCGGTGGGCAAGTTGCTGGTGCTGAGCCAGGTGGTGTTGAGTTTGCAGCTGCCGTTTGCGTTGTACCCGCTGATTCGCATGACCAATGACCACAAGCTGATGGGGCCGTTCGTGAATCGCTGGCCGACGCGGGTGTTGGCGTGGGGGTTGTTTGTGGTGATCAGTGGGGCGAATGCCTGGTTGATTTTGCAATTGGCTGGCTGAATTTTTGCGGTGTCTGGGCTGGCCCCATCGCGAGCAGGCTCACTCCTACAGGATCGGGTTCACAAATCCCTTGTAGGAGTGAGCCTGCTCGCGATGGCGTCAAAACATTCAACAAATATTTCGAACAGACAAAAAACACCCGGTGCAACGCAAGCTGCACCGGGTTTTTGTTGCCAGCAACCAGCGGATGTCGTGGATCCGCCGTCTGCCGTTGAACTCGATATTTAAACGCGTTCCAGCGCCAGCGCCACACCCTGACCGCCGCCAATGCACAGAGTCGCCAGACCCTTTTTCGCATCACGCTTGATCATTTCATGCAACAGCGTCACCAGTACGCGACAGCCCGACGCACCGATCGGGTGGCCCAGTGCGATGGCGCCACCGTTGACGTTGACCTTGTCCAGATCCCATTGCAGATCCTTGGCCACCGCCAGCGATTGTGCAGCGAAGGCTTCGTTGGCTTCGATCAGGTCGAGTTGGTCGATGTTCCAGCCAGCCTTGTCGAGGCAGCGGCGGGTGGCCGAGACCGGGCCGATGCCCATGATCGCCGGGTCAACGCCGGCGTTGGCGTAAGCGGCGATTTTCGCCAGCACTGGCAAACCCAAGGCTTTGGCTTTTTCTGCGCTCATCAGGATGACTGCGGCGGCGCCGTCGTTCAGCGACGAAGCGTTGCCGGCGGTGACGCTGCCGTCCTTCTTGAACGCTGCACGCAGTTTCGCCAGCGATTGCGCCGTCGTGTCGCCGCGTGGCTGCTCGTCGACTTTGAACGCGACCGGATCGCCTTTGCGCTGCGGGATCAGGATCGGCGTAATTTCATCGACAAAGCGACCGGCCTCGATGGCAGCGGCGGCTTTCTGCTGGGAAGCGGCAGCAAAAGCGTCCTGCTGTTCGCGACTGATCTCGTACTTGTCGGCCAGATTCTCGGCGGTAATGCCCATGTGGTAATCGTTGAACGCATCCCACAGGCCATCGCTGATCATGGTGTCGACGATTTGCGCGTGGCCCATGCGCAGACCGGTGCGTGCGCCCGGCATCACATAGTTGGACAGGCTCATGTTTTCCTGACCGCCGGCGATGATGACGTCGGCGTCGCCGCAACGGATTGCCTGTGCGCCCAGGTGCAGAGCCTTGAGGCCTGAACCGCAGACCTTGTTCAGGGTCATCGCGGGCACCGCGTGTGGCAGGCCAGCCTTGATTGCCGACTGACGTGCCGGGTTCTGGCCGGCACCGGCGGTCAACACCTGGCCCATGATCACTTCATCAACCTGCGCACCGTCCAGACCGGTCTGCTCGAGCAACTGGCGGATCACCGCCGCGCCCAGATCAACAGCGGACACGCTGGCCAGGGAACCCTGGAAACTGCCGATCGCTGTGCGCGTGGCGGCAACAATTACGACGTCTTGCATTTTCGAATTCCTCACTCGGCAGCGAACTGCATTTCCGGTACGTGATCCGGGACGATCAGTTTACCAGCGGTTTTGGCGACGATTTCCTCGACGCTGACGCCAGGTGCGCGTTCCTTGAGGACAAAAGCGCCATTTTCGATTTCCAGGTAGGCGAGGTCGGTCAGCACGCGCTTGATGCAACCGGCGCCGGTCAGCGGCAGGCTGCATTTGGACAGCAGCTTGGACTCACCGTCCTTGGACGCGTGGGTCATGATCACGATGATATTGTCGGCGCCAGCCACCAGATCCATCGCGCCGCCCATGCCCTTGACCAGTTTGCCGGGGATCATCCACGAAGCGATGTTGCCCTCGACGTCGACTTCGAACGCGCCGAGCACGGTCAGGTCGACATGACCACCGCGGATCATCGCGAAGGATTCGGCGGAGTTGAAAATCGACGCGCCGATGCGCGCGGTCACAGTCTGCTTGCCAGCGTTGATCATGTCGGCGTCGATGGTCTCTTCAGTCGGGAACGGGCCCATGCCGAGCAGGCCGTTTTCCGATTGCAGCATGACTTCCATGCCTTCGGGAATGTAGTTGGCGACCAGGGTCGGAATGCCGATACCGAGGTTCACATAAAAGCCGTCCTGCATTTCGCGGGCGACGCGCTGAGCCATTTGTTCACGGGTAAGTGCCATGTTGTTATTCTCCGTCAGCCTGAATTATTTGCGGATGGTGCGCTGTTCGATGCGTTTTTCGAACGTGCCGCAAATGACCCGATCGACGTAGATGCCCGGGGTGTGGATCTGCGATGGATCGAGTTCGCCGGGTTCGACGATTTCTTCGACTTCAACCACAGTGATCTTGCCGGCGGTGGCGGCCAGCGGGTTGAAGTTCTGCGCGGTGTGACGGTAGACGACGTTGCCGAAGTGGTCGGCTTTCCAGCCTTTGACGATGGCGAAGTCGCCGGTGATGGATTCTTCCATCAGGTACTTGCGCCCTTTGAATTCGCGTACTTCCTTGCCTTCGGCGACCGGGGTGCCGACGCCGGTGGCGGTGAAGAAGGCCGGAATGCCGGCGCCGCCCGCGCGCATTTTCTCGGCGAGGGTGCCTTGCGGGGTCAGGATGACTTCGATGTCGCCCTTGAGCAGTTGCTCTTCGAACAGCTTGTTTTCGCCGACGTAGGAGGCGATGACTTTGCTGATCTGGCGATCGGTGAGCAGCACGCCGAGGCCGAAACCGTCGACGCCGCAGTTGTTGGAGACGACGGTGAGGTCGCGGGTGCCTTTGCGTTTGATCTCGGCGATCAGGTTTTCCGGAATGCCGCACAGACCGAAGCCGCCGGCGATGACGGTCATGCCGTCCTCAAGCCCGGCCAGGGCTTCCTCGTAGGAACTCACGCGCTTGTCGAAACCTGCCATATGCACCTCTTTTATTATTTGCGGGCGGCTGGCTAGCCGAATGGTTGGAGTGTCTCGCTGGAGAATATATTTGTTAAGTTGATTTTTAAGGTTGATTGATAGATAAAACTCAATAATCGCGTTATGGCTTGCCGCTTAACGCTTGATCGTTCCCACGCTCTGCGTGGGAATGCCTATAGGGACGCTCCGCGTCCAGTGACGCGGAGCGTCACGGGCTGCATTCCCACGCAGAGCGTGGGAACGATCATCAACGACGATCCTGAGGTTTGAGTATGACCATCAAACAGATTCGCGCCTTTCTCGCCGTGGCTCAAAGCCTGAGTTTCGCCGTGGCCTGCGAGCGTCTGCACCTGTCTCAATCGGCGTTGAGCCTGACGATCAAGGCGTTGGAGGAGGGCCTGGGCGGGCGCCTGTTCAGCCGCAACACGCGCAACGTTGCGCTGACTCCGGAAGGCGAATCGCTGTTGCCGCTGGCGCGACGGCTGATCGCCGACTGGGACAACACCGAAGACGAAATGCGCCAGCGCTTCAGCCTGCAACGCGGACGCGTGACGCTGGCGGCGATGCCGTCATTTGCCGGCAACCTGTTGCCGCCGATTCTGAAAACGTTTCGCGCGCGTTATCCAAACGTCAACGTCACGGTCAACGACGTCATCAATGAGCAGGTGCTGGAAATGGTCCGCGACCGTCAGGTTGAACTGGGCGTAGCGTTCGAGCCGATGCAGAACACTTCGATGACATTTACGCCGTTGTACATGGATCGCTTCGTCGCAGTGGTGCCAAAGGATTCACCATTGGCGCAGCGCGCTGAGATTGACTGGCAGACCTTGTTGCAGGAACCGTTCATTACCTTGCAACGGCCGTCGACGGTGCGGGTGATGCTGGAGGAGCACTTGCAGGCGCGCGGAAAGAAGTTGCCGGTGGAGTTTGAAAGTCATCAACTGGCAACGGTCGGCAGAATGGTTGCCAGCGGACTCGGTGTCAGCGCGGTGCCAGCGTTGTGCGCCGAACAGATGCTGGAGCTCGGCGCGCACTGCCTGACACTCAACGACTCGGTGGAACGGGCCATCGGCGTGCTGACCGAACCGGGCAATGAACTCTCGGCAGCGGCGCAAGCACTGTTCGATATCCTCCAACAGGAACACTACGCCTGAAACACACCCCTCCGTTTAGGAGCTGCCGCAGGCTGCGATCTTTTGATGTTGTTGTTCAAGATCAAAAGATCGCAGCCTGCGGCAGCTCCTACAGGGGGGCATTCAGGTGGTGGGCGAGCAACGGCAAAAGTTGTTCGCAGGAGGCTTCGATCTTCAGGTCGAGCAGGTCATCCGCACGGGTCTTGCCGAGGTTGATCGCGATCAACGGTTTGCCGCGATCGGCAATCACCCGGCACAGGCGAAATGCGGAATATGCCATCAACGACGAACCCACCACCAACATACCCGCCGCATTCTCGGCGGCGGCCATCGCTCGGGCGGCGGTGGGCTGCGCGACGTTCTCACCGAAAAACACCACATCCGGTTTCATCCGTTCCCCTGCGCAATGCGGGCAGCGCGGCACCTGAAAACGTCCTTCAAACGCCGGATCGAGCAACGTATCGCCATCCGGCGCCAGCACCGCATCGACACCTGCCAGATACGGGTTGTGCATTTCCATCAAACGTTGAATCGAATCGCGCTCACTGCGCTGACCGCAATCCAGGCACACCACCCGATGCAGGCTGCCATGCAATTCGATCACGTCATGGCTGCCGGCCTGATCGTGCAAGGTGTCGACATTCTGCGTGATCAAGGCGTGGAGCAAGCCATGTCGCTGCAAACCGGCCAGCGCTTCGTGCGCCGCATTCGGTTGCGCCTGACGCACCCGTGGCCAACCGAGCATCGCCCGCGCCCAGTAGCGGCGACGCGATTCGGCGCAGGCGAGGAATTCCTGATACATCATCGGTTGCCGGCCACGACGCACACCGTCGCTGTCGCGGTAATCCGGTATGCCCGACGGCGTACTGATGCCAGCGCCGGTCAGCACCAGAAAATCGCCATCGGCCATCGCCTGTTGCAACGTGTCGAGGTGTTTGCGGGTCGGGCTGTCGAGCATGGTCAGCACTCCGGGGGCGGCGGGATGCCATGCAGATTAGCACTGACCCTGTGGCGAGGGGGCAACCCCCTCGCCACAGGTTTTTTGCAGAACCACAGGGTTATGCAGCGTTACTTGCGCGCCTCCAGTATCAGATTGAACGGTGTTTGCGTCGCACGGCGGAATTGTTTGAAACCGGCCTCGTTGAACACTTTGCGCAAGCGCACTTCCCCGGCCTGCGCACCGAGGCCCAATCCGACTTCCTGGGACAGCGAATTCGGCGTGCAGATAAACGTCGATGCCGCATAAAACAGTCGTCCGACCGGGTTGATGTTGTCGTCCAGCGTATCGTTGGCGAATGGCTCGACCAGCAACACTGTGCCGTCGTCCTTCAACGATTCGAAGGCATGCCGCGCGGCACCGACCGGATCGCCCATGTCGTGCAGGCAATCGAAATAGCAGATCAGGTCATAGTCATCACCGGGATAGCTTTTCGCCGTGCCCTGGAAGAACTTCGCCCGGTTGCTGACGCCACCTTCTTCAGCGCGCTGAGTGGCGACGGTGATCGACGGCGCGTGGTAGTCGAAGCCCACGAAGCGCGAGTTGGGAAACGCCTGCGCCATGATCACCGTCGAGGCGCCATGGCCGCAGCCAATGTCGGCGACGTTGGCACCGCTTTCGAGTTTGCCCACGACACCGTCCAGCGCCGGCAGCCACTCAGCGATCAGATGCCCCTTGTAGCCTGGGCGGAAAAACCGCTCGGTGCCGGTGAACATGCACGGATGGTGATCACCCCAGGGCAGGGCGCCATTGCCGCGCATGGCTTTGACCAGTTTGTCCTTGTCATGGAAAAACGACGCCACCACGCCTAATCCGCCGGCGATGTACACCGGTGAATCCTCCACGGCGAGCGCCAGTGCCTGTTCTTCCGGCAGGCGAAACTGGCCGTCACGGTGTTCCATGTAGCCGGACGCGGCATGTGCACTGAGCCATTCGCGCACCAGCCGTGGATTGCAGGTGGTTTTTGCCGCGAGGGCTTCGGGGCTGATCGGCTGACTGTCGGCCATGGCCCGATAGAGTCCCAGTTCCTCACCGACAATGACATTGGCCAGCATTGCCGCACCGCCCATGTCATTGACCAGTTTGCCCATGAATTCGTTAAGTTTGAGTTCGTCCATGATGGTGCTCCTGTGCCTGGATCACGATCCAGAGGTCTTGCTTATCCCAGGCATACACCTCTGGGGTGTGGTCGTCTTGGATTCGAGCGAAAGCCGCGTCCTGCGTGCCATCGCCCCGGTTGCCCTGTTGTGGGAACAGGGTAATTAAGAGTCTAGTCTTGCTGGGCAATTCGAGGAGCATTTTGCCCGCGCAGATTGCTCTGATTGTGGGTGATCAGTAAGTGCCTCAGGGCGTAACGCAGTTACTTGGCCGGTATACGCTTGTAAATGACTTTTCCATCGGCTATTTGCATTGTTTTATCGGGGGCTCCTGCAGCGATCGCAGTAAAGCGCAGATTAGCTTCCAGATGATCAACAGAAGCGTCTGCGAGCAACTCAATGTCTCCTTCAATGGATGGGAAAAGATTACCGTCGGCGGCGAGGACGTTGTAGGACGCATAAATCGGATCGCCAAATTTGCCGATTTTATAACTACCTTTTTTAGTACCCTCAGGAAGATTCAGCATGAACGTGTGTACACGGGGTGGAACAGGGCTCCAAATCAGTTCAGAGGCAAATAATTCGAGTTTTTGGGTGTCCGGTAAGAAATTGACTTGATGAGTCTTAGTCGAGTACATCACCGAAAAAGCACCAGTCACGTCTGCGGTAAGCGAGTTTGTGCTGTGAACGCCCGGTTTCTTTAACCCGGTCATTTCAAAGTGACCATCGGTCAGCCGAAATCGCTTGCCGCCAAACCCGCCTTCGAAATCAAAGGTTCCCACCATTTTCTCTTGGTCGCCGTAATATCGGAGCGTCAGAGAACCGGTGCTCGAAGACACCATAAAGTCACCTGAAATATAAACAATCCAGGCGTTTTCCGGCCCGTCATCCCTACTGAGCTGGTAGGTTTTCTCTATACCAGTATCGGGCAGACTGACCGGCACGTGTATATACAACGCTCGATTACCCTGTTCTGACGCGTCAGCAGCCGATATTTGCCAATGATTTGGCAAGCGACTGATCTCGAACCGAGAATCGGCAACGAAATCAGGCTCGTCAACACTCTTCGCGGTCATGGTTCCTGCTGTTGCATTCGGCTGTCGAGACATAAACGCTCTTCTTGGTTTTGAGGTTGTTTCTCGAGTCTAAGAAGCATTTTGAAAGTTCGATACTGTCAACTCTGACAGGTGTAAAAAGCTGTTTTCTTATCGCGATTGGGTAATTGGAAATTGGCTTCTTGTATTGGCGTGTATCCCAATTACCTGTTGATACACGGCGTGGCAAAAGTTGCCGAGACTGCACACAGCGCTGATACAGCCACCGTTTCAACTGTATGGGTCAGCCATCATCAGAGGTGTCCATGCCAAACTCCAAATCATCAATGCCCTCGCGCGTCGGACTCGGTCTGCGCCGTGGCCTGCTCAAGGATCTGCAAGCCGCCAGCGCAGGTGATTTCGACTTTCTAGAAGTCGCCCCGGAAAACTGGATCGGTGTTGGCGGTGCCCACGGAGCGGCTTTACGCGAGTTGGCCGAGCGTTACCCGTTGTCCTGTCACGGCTTGTCGCTGTCGCTTGGCGGCTCGGCACCGCTGGATAGCGGGTTTCTTCAGGAAGTGCGCGTGTTTCTCGATCATTACCACGTGCCGCTGTACAGCGAACACCTGAGTTATTGCAGCGATGACGGGCATCTTTACGACTTGCTGCCATTGCCGTTCACCGAAGAGGCGGTGCACCACGTCGCGGCGCGGATTCGCCAGGCTCAGGACGTTCTCGGCCGGCGTCTGGCCGTGGAAAACGTCTCTTACTACGCGGCTCCGCGTCAGGACATGGATGAAGTGACCTTCACCAATGCCGTGCTGCGCGAGGCCGATTGCGACCTGCTGCTGGACGTCAACAACGTCTACGTCAACTCGATCAATCACGGTTTCGATCCGCTGACATTTCTCGCCGGGATCGAGCCGGGCAGGGTCGTGGGTATGCACGTCGCCGGGCACTTCGACGAGTCCGATTCGCTGAAAATCGACACACACGGGGCTTCGGTGAAACCCGTGGTGTGGACGTTGCTGGCCGAGGCCTACAGGCACTTCGGCACGCAGCCGACCTTGCTGGAGCGAGACTTCAACTTTCCGGCATTCGCCGAACTGGTCGCAGAGCTGCAGATCATCCGCCACCTGCAATCCCGGGAGGCCAACCATGGATAACCTCTTGCAGCAACAACAGGCGCTGACCCGATACTTGCGCGATCCCGACCGTCAAACGCCGCCGGTCGACATGAACGCGGCGCGGGTTAACGTCTATCGCGATCTGGTGTTCAACAACGTATCGCAACTGTTGAGCGGCACGTTTGCAGTGTTGATTCGCATCATCGGTGAGCAACGCTGGGGCTTGCTGGTGCGCGGTTTTTTGCGGGACTGGCGGGCGCAGACGCCGAAGTTTGGCGAGATTGCCGAAACGTTTCTCGACTATCTCGCGACGCAACCGCAGGTGTTGCGAGAGGGGCAGTGGCCGGCGTTCCTGCTGGAGCTGGCGCATTACGAATGGGTCGAGATGGTCTTGCAGCAGTCTGATGCTGAGGTGCTGTCATGGACAGATCCGGTGCTGTTGCTGGAGCGCCCGCTGCAGCTCTCGGCGCTGGCCTGGCCGCTGGCGTATGTCTGGCCTGTCCATCAACTCGAGCCGAATAATCAACCCGCCACGCCACCGGCGCAACCGACGCTGTTGCTGGTGCGGCGCACGGCAGACTGGAGTGTGAAGTTTTCCGAATTGAGCCCGCTGGCCTGGCGGTTGCTACAGCGCATCAGCGAGTTTGCGCCGTTGACGGGACGTGAGCAGTTGCAAGCTCTGGCGCAGGAGGCCGGACAGTCGGCGAGCGCTTCGTTCATGGACAGTGGGCTGGCGTTGTTGCAGCAGATGCATGAGGACCAGGTGATCGGTCTGGTATCTTGAACACTTGAACCGCGCCGCTCCCACAGATTTATTTGTAGATATCAAGAATGGAGAGGGAGCTTGAGTTCAGCGCACAAGCCGCCACCCTCGCGATTACTCAAGGTCAGCGAACCACCCAGCGCCATGGCCAGTTGCTGGGCGATGGCCAAGCCGAGGCCGGTGCCGCCAGTGTCGCGATTACGCGAGTTTTCCACGCGATAGAACGGTTGCAGCACCTGCGCCAGTTCGGTTTCGGCGATGCCCGGGCCGCGATCCATGACGGTAATCGCCAGGCTGCCCTTGTTCGCTTCGACCCAGACTTCGGCGCTGCCGGCGAATTTCAGCGCGTTGTCGGTGAGATTGACCAACACCCGACGCAGCGCATGCGGACGGGTGTCGACCACCACTTCGCTCTTGCCCACTAGCTGCACATCCTTGCCCATGTCCTGATAGTCGAACACCAGACTTTCCAGGAACGAATCCAGGTTGGTGCGCCGACTTTCTTCGGTCGAGCCATGAATGCTGCGGGCATAGGCCACGCCTTCGCGCACCAGATGCTCCATCTCGCCGAGGTCATTGCACAGTTTGTCTTTTTCCGCTGAGTCGTCCATGAACTCGGCGCGCAGTTTCATCCGCGTGATCGGGGTTTGCAGGTCATGGGAAATCGCTGCCAGCAGTTGCATGCGTTCCTTCAGATACGCGGCGATGCGCGCCTGCATCGCATTGAACGCACGGGCGGCGTAGACCACTTCGGTCGGGCCTTTTTCGTCGAGGTGGACCGGGTGGGCGTTGGGGTCGAGGGTTTCCACGGCGTTGGCCAGGCGGGTCAGCGGGCGGATCGCAATGCGCACTGCCAGCCAGGTACAGGCGATCATCAGCGCCAGTTGGCCGAGCAAGACCACCGGCAACCACGGCGACAACGGGGCCATCGCCGGGCGTACATCGATGGTCACCGGGCTGCCATCGCTCAGTCGCAGGTGGCCCTGAAAGTGTTTCTTCGGCCCGGGAATATCGCTGAAGGTCAACGGGTAGCGCTCACCGATGGCCTCGGTGATCGAGGTAACGGCCACCGGCACATCCCCGGCCTTGATCGGCGTGCCCGGTTCGCCTTCGCTCAACAGGTAACCATAATTTTTTCGCGCCAGACGCTCGAGCCAGTCAGGACGCTCTTCGGCGGGCAAGCGATCGAGGATGGCGATCGAGGTCGAAACGTCGGTTTCGAGGTTGCCGAGCATGGTGTTCTTCGCGCTCTGGTAACGCTCGTAATACTGCGCGCCGAATGACAGTGCCTGGGCGAGGATCAGCCCGATCAGAAAAATCAGCGACAGCCGCGAGGCGAGGGTGCGCGGCCAGTGCAGGTTCAGCTTCATGCCGGGGCACCGAGGATCTCAACCGGCAGCGAGAACACATAACCTTCGCTGCGCACGGTCTTAATGTAGGCCGGTTCGCGCGCATCATCGAGCAGACGCTGGCGCAAGCGGCTGACCAGCAAATCGATCGAGCGGTCGAACAGGTCGGCGTCGCGGCCCTGGGTCAGGTTGAGCAGTTGATCGCGGCTGAGCACCCGTTGCGGGTGATCGAGAAATACCCGCAGCAAACGGTATTCGGCGCCACTCAGCGCGACCATGGTGCCGTCCTTGTCGAGCAGATGGCGCGCCGAGGTGTCCAGCTGCCAACGGCCGAACGCCAGTAGACGCCCGGCTTCGGTGACCACCAGATTGGGCGGCAGCATGCGCGTGCGCCGAAGCACAGCGTTGATCCGCGCGAGCAGTTCACGGGCGGCGAAGGGTTTGGTCAGATAGTCATCGGCGCCCATTTCCAAGCCGATGATGCGGTCGGTTTCATCGTTGCGCGCGGTCAGCATCAACACTGGCGTGGCCTTGTGTTTGCCGACGCGCAGCTCGCGGCACAGCTGCAGGCCATCGTCGCCGGGCATCATGATATCGAGCACGATCAGGTCGACGGTGTTGGCTTCGAGAAAACTGCGCATCTGCCGGCCATCGGCGACCACCGTGGTGCGCAGGCCGTTTTTCTTCAGATAGTTACCAACCAGTTCACGGATCTCGCGGTCGTCGTCGACGATGAGAATGTGATCGACATGTTCCATCGGGTTCGAGCCTCTATATCAAAGGGGAATGCCGTGCAGTCTATCGAGCCTCGCGCGGCTCGCCTGCCTGCCTTTGTATTGCAGTGTATCTGCCGTGACAACGGATACATGAGCACGCAAAAACGCGGTTCTTCCAGGGTTTTGTATCGCTGTGTATCTCCCTATGGCAGGGATACACAGCGATTGAAACGCGGCTTTTCCTGACACAGACGCGATACCTCGCGAGCCTCAAATAGGCTCCATCGAGGCACACACAGATCGCCTCGGCTCAAACCCACTGAAGCCTTGAGGAACACGCCATGAACAACAAGTCCGTCATCGCCGCCTGCCTGTTTGCTGCGCTGAACATTTGCACGCTGTCGGCCCGCGCCGAAGCCGATGTCACCGCGCAAACCTACACCTACGGCACCCACCTGGATATCCACAAAGTGCTCTCGCTGAAACAGGACAACTCGGTGACTTGCGGCATCGTCGAGGCGCGCATGACCTACCTCGATTCGGCCGGTCAGACCCGCGTGCTCGATTACAGCAAATTCGCCGACGGCTGCAACAACGACAACTAAGCCATCACTCTTTATAGAAGGAAACAGCCATGAACAACGTATCGCGTTTTTTGACCGCCATCGCCTTCTCCCTGGCCGGCGTCGTCACCCATGCCAACGCTGCGGTTGAACAGCATAGCTGCCACAGCGGCACCTGCTTCCAGCTGACGCCGGTGGCCAAGCAGGGCAGCGACGGCCTGATTGCAGCGGACGGCTCCAGCCGCACGCCACAGGGCCAGATGTTTGCAGCCGACGGCGCCAGCCGCACGCCGCAGGGCCAGATGTTTGCCGAGAACGGCGCCAGCCGTACGCCGCAGAGCCATTGGCTGGAAAGCCAGAACGTTTGAATGGCTTGTTACATTCATTGATCAAGGGTGACTCACTATGTACCTCATCGCATTCCTCGGCGGTCTGCTGACCGTGCTCAGCCCCTGCATCCTGCCGGTGGTGCCGTTTCTGTTTGCCGGTGCGCAACGCAGCCGCGCCTCGATTCTGCTGACCCTCGGCGGCATGGCCCTGACCTTCGCGCTGATCTCCAGCCTCGCTGTGGTCAGCAGCGAATGGGTAATCCAGGCCAGCAACAGCGGGCGCTACGTCGCACTGATCGTGATGAGCGTATTCGCCCTGTCGCTGATCTCGGCACGCGTCGGCGACTGGCTGACGCGCCCCTTGGTGATGCTCGGCAATCGCCTCGACCCGGACACCCGGAAAAAGGCCGGGCCGTTGAGCTCGATCATGCTCGGCGTGGCCACGGGGCTGCTGTGGGCACCGTGCGCCGGGCCGATTCTCGGCGTGATCCTCACCGGTGCCATGCTGCAAGGCGCCAACGCGCAGACCAGCCTGTTGCTGCTGGCCTATGGTGTCGGCAGTGCGTTGTCGCTGGGGACCTTGATTTTTGCCGGGCGCGGGCTGGTCAATCGGCTGAAACTGTCGATACCGTTCACCGGTTGGTTGCGCCGCGGTGCCGGTGTTGCGGTACTCGCGACGGCGGCGGTCATTGCCAGCGGCTTCGATAAAACCTTGCTGGCGACCACGTCCTCCCAAGGCGTGGTCAGCGTCGAGAAAAGCGTGCTGGAAAACGTGCCGAGAGTGGTCGACTACTTTGTCAGCAAAGTCCGTGCGGACTCGCCGATGGAGGTGGGCAAAGGGGCGATGCCGTCACTTTCCGGCGCGGTGCAATGGCTGAACTCGCCCGAGCTGAACGCTGAATCTCTGCGCGGCAAAGTGGTGCTGGTGGATTTCTGGACCTACGACTGCATCAACTGCCAGCACACCCTGCCGTACGTCAAAGACTGGGCGAAAAAGTACGAAAAGGACGGCCTCGTGGTGATCGGCGTACACACCCCGGAATACGGCTATGAGCGGATCATCGACAACGTCAGGGATCAGGTGAAAAAACTCGGCATAACCTATCCGGTGGCCATCGACAACAACTATGCGATCTGGCGCAACTTCGACAATCAGTACTGGCCGGCGCATTACCTGATCGACGCCAAGGGGCAGGTGCGTTACAGCCACTTCGGCGAAGGTCGCTACGAAGCGCAGGAGCAGATGATCCAGCAGTTGCTGCAAGAGGCGAAGGCGCCTGCGGCCTGATCAGTGAAACCAATGGCTCAGAGGTCGCGCACCATGAGCCATTGTTCGTTGTCCCAGGCGTGAAAACGTTCCAGCACCTGCCAGCCGCGTTTGGCGTAGTAGTCCTGCTTGTTTTGCGTGTGCAGGTACAGACGCGCAAATCCGCAGTCTTTCGCCTCCTGACAAACCCCTTCAATCAAACGTTCCGCCAGACCTTGTCCGCGCGCTTCAGGACTGACGAAGACGCAGGCCAGCCATGGGCCGAGATCAGGACGCAGGGCGAGGTCATCGCGTGCCAGCGCGGCGCCGCCGACAAGGTGTTCACCGTGCATGGCGATCAGGCAGGACCAGTCACCATTGCCTTGGCCTTCGGCGAACTCACGTTGCCACTCGGCCAGCGGGTGGTCGACGTATTCGTAGGGGAATTGTTGGTGGATCCATTGAGCATAACGGTCGCTGTGGTGCATGTGATGCGCGAGCCAATCGAGTTTCAGTGACATCAGTCGAGTCTGTTCCAGAAGCGAGGGAGCATCAGAAACCAATACCCCCAACCTTGGCAATCCTCAAGGTGTTCCAGAGGCTTTACAGATTCTCACCATTCATCGGCGAACCCACTGTTTTCGGGGGTTGCCAGACGATTGGCAGGGACGCCGTGCGGTCTCGGCGCGATAGTGCTTGAGCAGGGTCACTGCCGGCCTTGCCCCATAACAAGAGCGCGAGGTTGCCATGCCTAGATTCGTGATTGAACGCGAGATTCCAGGGGCCGGGAAGCTGTCGGAAGCAGAACTCAAAGCCGTGTCGAAAACGTCCTGTGATGTATTGCGCGAACTCGGCCCGCAAGTGCAGTGGCTGCAAAGTTACGTCACCGCTGACAAGATCTATTGCGTGTACATCGCACCTGATGAAGAGCAGGTACGCGAACACGCCAGGCTCGGTGGTTTTCCGGCCAACAGTGTGGCGCGTGTGGTGACGGTCATCGATCCGACGACGGCCGAATGATCACCGATCCCACCCGCAGCGGAGTTCACTCTTATGAGTACCCCGATTGATCTGACTGCCCTGAAGGAACGCCAGAAAGTCGCCTGGGCCAGTGGCGACTACGCCGTGATTGGCACGACGTTGCAAATCGTCGGCGAAAACCTCGCCGAAGCCTGCGACCTGCGTTGCGATGAGGAGGTGCTGGATGTCGCTGCCGGCAACGGTAATGCAACGCTGGCGGCGGCGCGGCGCGGTTGCCTGGTCACCTCGACCGATTACGTCGCAGCGCTGCTGGAACGCGGCCAGGATCGTGCCCGCGCTGAGCATCTCGACGTGACGTTTCAAGTTGCTGACGCCGAGGCATTGCCGTTTGCCGATGAGAGCTACGACGCCGTGCTGTCGACCTTTGGCGTGATGTTTGCGCCGGATCAGAACAAGGCTGCTGCCGAGTTGGGACGCGTCTGTCGCCGAGGCGGTCGGATCGGTCTGGCCAACTGGACCCCGGAAGGCTTCGTCGGCCAGATGTTCAAAATCCTCGGCCGCCACCTGCCTCCGCCCGCTGGCGCGCAACCGCCATCGAACTGGGGCTCGGATGCGTGGTTGCACAAGCACTTCGATGATCGTGATTTTCTGGTGCGCGTGATGCGCCGCGAGTTCAATTTTCGCTATCGTTCGGCCGCGCATTTCATCGATATTTTCCGCCATTGGTACGGGCCGGTGCACAAGGCCTTCGCGGCACTGCCGCCGGAAAGCGGACAGGCGCTGGAAAGTGATCTGGCGGATTTGCTCAACCGTTTGAATCGGGCAGGGGAGGGTTCGCTGGTGGTGCCGAGTGAGTATCTGGAGGTGGTGATCACTAAACGCTGAGTTACACCCGGTTTTCGAATCTATTGCGATCCCTGTAGGAGTGAGCCTGCTCGCGATAGCGGTCTGTCAGCTGAATATTTTTTTACTGAACGACCGCTATCGCGAGCAGGCTCACTCCTACATTGGATGTGTGTTGGGTTCTGGAGTCTATTTCACCTGCGGCCGCTCAAACCACTCCAGCGCCGTGCGCCAGATGCAGATCCCCAGAAAGTACGCCGACATCAGCAACCACAGCCCCATCACCAACGGGTTGATCACCGGGTGGTTGAGCACCAGCGACAGACTGCACAGCAGCCAGATCGCCGTCACTGCAATGTTGATCGGCATGAACCGGCGTACACGGAATGGATGCAGGAATTTCATCCGTGTCACCGTCAGCAATGCCAGGCCAATCACCGTCAGAAAAGTGATCCACGGCCCCGGTCCGATGATGTACAGGCACAGCGCGACCACATTCCACGCAGCAGGAAACCCGACAAAGTAGTTGTCCTTGCTCTTCATATTGACGTTGCAGAAGCAGAACAGCGACGACACCAGAATCAGTGACACGGTCAGCAGCAAGGTGTAATCGGGCAGCGGAATGTAGCGATAGATGAACAGCGCCGGGATGAACACGTATGTCAGGTAATCGATCACCAGATCGAGGATCGAACCGTCGAAACTCGGCAGCACCGATTGCACGTTGACCTTGCGCGCCAGCGCGCCGTCGAGGCCATCAACGATCAGCGCCACGCCCAGCCACATCAGGCAGTGGGTCGGCTGGTTTTCCAACAGGGCGAGAGTGGCCAGAAAGGCAGTGACCACGCCAGTCGCGGTAAAACCATGGGCGCCCCATGCTTTGAGCCTGGCGATGTGTACGGTCGATATCACAGGGGCGTTCTCCAAAAAAATGAAGCAGGCCGGGTATCACCCTTGGGCAACAAGGGCGCCGGCAAACCGGGTCGGGGTTGCAGCTATCGACCGGTCTGGCCGGGATAAGGTTCACCATCCTTGAATCTTAGCTGCCCGGCGAAAAAAACGCGGGCGAAATCCGTTGGCGCTTTGAGTCTCAGCCAAACGGTGCTGGCGCAATGGCTTAAGGGGTCTATCGTTGCCAGACGCAGTCACTGCCTTTGCCTGAGGATGACGTCATGAACACCAGCGATTTGCTCGAAAAACTGCTGCGAGGCCAGGCCCCGGCAGGTCAACAATCTTCAGCCTCTGCCAGTGATGGTTTGGGTGGTCTCGGCGGCTTGCTGGGTGGTCTGCTCGGTGGCGCCGATTCCACCGCCACGCGCGGCGGCGCAGCGGCTGGAGGGTTGGGAGGATTAGGTGGTCTGCTCGGCGGGTTGCTCGGCGGCGGTGCCGGTGGTGGTCTTGGCGGCGCCTTGGGTGGGGCGCTGGGTGGCGGTGGCGGCACGCAAAGCCGCTCCGGCGGCACCAACTATGCGGCGCTGGCATCGCTGGGAATGATGGCCTATCAGGCGTATCAGGCCTGGCAACGCAGTCAGGCCAGCGCGGCCCCGCAACAGATCCCGCAAACGGCGAATTTGCTTGCCGGCCCGGAAGTCGAGGAGCACAGCCACGCGGTGTTGCGCGCATTGATCGCGGCGGCCAAGGCTGACGGGCGTATCGATAAATCCGAAAAAGACCTGATCAGCAGAGAAATCGGCAAGCACACCGATGATCCGCAATTGCAGCAATGGCTCGACGCCGAAGTCAGCAAACCGCTGGACGCAAACGAGGTGGCGCAGTCGGCAAACGGTGACCCGGCTGTCGCCGCCGAAATGTACCTCGCCAGCGTGATGCTGGTGGACGACCAACAGGACGCCGAGCGCAGCTATCTGGATGAACTGGCAGCCGCCTTGCAGATCGACCCGGATTTGCAGGTGCATCTCGAGCAGCATGCCAAGGGCCAGGCCTGAAAGCAACATCAAAACCAGATGGCATCCCATAACGGGTAGTCCCCCACACGCCGAACCAATCCGGCGCGTATCGGGTTCATAACGATATATCGGGCCGCCGCTTTAAGATCTTCATCGCGACGCAACGCCCGGTCGTAGTAACCGCGTTGCCATAACCGTCCCTGACTGCCGCGCTTGAGATTGATCGAACGACAACTGCGCGATTTGACGCGGCACATGAGCGCTGCCAATGAACCTTGTTTCAATTCGATCAGCCAATGCAGATGATCCGGCATCACCACCCACGCCAGCGACTGAACCATTCCCTCGTCACTGGCTGCACGCATTTGCTCTACCAGCAGTCTTCCCAAACACCAATCCGAAAATACTGACTGACGTTCGTGAACGGCGGCGGTGAGCAGATAAATACGTCCAGCCTCGCTATAACGTCCTTTGCGTAATCCACACGCCTTTGCAGCAGTAGGCATTCCTTTGCCCTCCCCAAAACATCGTCCCTGAACGTTAGCAATCCCTAACCGTTACGCGAACTCAACCCATTGCACGATGTAACCCTGTAGGAGCCTTTGGCAGCTCCTACAGAGGAATTCAATGGGTGCGAGGATCGCGCAGGTGGCCGTCCGTCCGGGCAATTTTCACGTCGATTGAATTTTTCGCAGGCGCTGCCTCTCTGCTGCTGTAGAGGCGCGTGCAACAGCGTCCTGCCAACCGACCGGGAATATTTGCCATGACTGTCCTGACACGCTTGCACACCGCGACCGATAAACCGCACGTGATGAACGGCGGCGGGAACGTCCGCCAGATATATGACGCGTTGTTGCGTGATGATAATCCCCAAGACCTCGCACAGGCGTTCCTGCAGGAGCAACTGCAACACGCCGCGCAGCTTTCCGATTCCCTGCCCGAAGACCCCATGACCTGGCATGCCTGGGTAGCCGAACATTGCGCCGACGTTGCCAGCCAATACTCAGACTATCTGCAACAGCGCAAGGCCGGTGGGCCACGGCAATTCTTCCGCGGCAAGGCGCAGGCGCTGTATTTCCTGCAAGCGGTGGCACCGACCAAACTGGTTGATGGTGCATGGCTTTCTGGCCTGTTGCCGCGCTGGCGGGACCCGCGTTTCCAAGGCTTGCTGCGCACTTTTCTGGAAGAACTGGGCGATGGCAATCCGGCGCAAAATCATGTGGTGATCTACCGCAAACTGCTCGCTGAACACGACTTGCAGGACAGCAGTGCCATCGATGATCAACGCTACCTGCAAGGCGCAATACAGCTGGCTCTCGGTGTCTGTGGCGCTGATTACTTGCCCGAGGTGATCGGCTACAACCTCGGCTACGAACAACTGCCGTTGCACCTGTTGATCAGCAGTTACGAGCTCAGTGAACTGGGCATCGATCCGTACTACTTCACCCTGCATGTGACTATCGACAATGCCAGCACCGGCCATGCGCAGAAAGCCGTGCAGGCAGCGCTCGATCTACTGCCGCTTGAGGCCGATCGCGGCGAATTTCTGCGCCGGGTCGCGCTGGGCTATCGGCTCAACGATCTGGGGCAGGGCAGTCGCGCGATCATCGAAGGGTTCGACCTTGAGCACGAGTTGCTGGCGATGCTCGAGCGCAAATGTCCGTTCGCCCAGCATATGCATTCCGATTACTGCCGTTTCGAAGGGCAGACCGTCAATCAGTGGCTGGCTGCACCGGAGCAATTGCCCGGATTCCTCCAGGCGTTGCAGAACAAAGGCTGGATCAAACGCCACGAAGACCCGCAGGCCAGTCGCTTTTGGCAACTGATCGCGGGCGACGGTGCGGCGATGTTTGGCGTGTTCAATGCCTACGAGAAACAACTGGTCCACGACTGGATTGCGGGTGACTGGACCTCTTCGGATAAAACCCAACCCGTTCGACGGCACAGTCAGGCCGCAACGACCATCGAAGGGCTTGAACAAGATCCCGACGTACAGGCGCTCAACGCGGCGCTGCAAGGCCAGGACGAACTGGCGCAGATCGCGATTCTGATCCCGTGGCTTGCGCCGGCGCGCCATGCACACCCCGCCGGACTGCTCGCTACCCGTCGGTTTATTGAACTCAAATCCCGCTTGCCTTAAGGACATCACCGATGAATCAGGAAGAGCAACTCTGCCCCAACGATCTTGTGCTGCTGCAACTGGGCCGGCGTTTGTTTGCAGACGGCTATCGGTTTGTTACGCCGACGCCGTTGACCCATCAGCGGGTCAATCAGCGTGACGAGGGCCAGATGGCCGACTCTTTGCGCGACGTTTTTGGCTGGTCGCGTCCATTCGCGCCGGGGTTGTTGTCGGCGGACGAACAGCGGCAACTACAAGACGCGCAGGTCATTGATAGTTACGAAGGCCACCTGAAGAGTCGCGTGCGCTGGTCGAGTCTGGATGATCTGCTGTTCGTGCATTCGGCGTTCCCCACCGACGCGGCCGATGCGGTGTTTTTCGGCCCGGACACCTATCGTTTCGCGCAATTGATTCACGCTCACTTGCAACAGAACTTCGCGCCCATCCATCGCGCGGTGGACATCGGTTGTGGCGCGGGCGTCGGCGCGATTCTGATCGGCCGTGCCCGTCGCGAGGCGCAAGTGCTGGCGCTGGACATCAACCCCGCAGCGCTGCGCCTGACTTCGATCAACGCCGCACTGGCGGAGGTTGCCAACGTCGAAGTGCACGCCAGTGACCTTCTGCAGGGTGCCGAGGGCGAGTTCGATCTGATTGTTGCCAACCCACCGTACATGGCCGATCCGGCAGAGCGCGCTTATCGTCACGGTGGCGGGACGCTGGGGGCGGGGCTGTCGCTGCGCATTGTCGAGCAGGCGTTGAATCGACTGGCACCCGGCGGCTCGCTGTTGCTCTACACCGGTGTGGCGATGGTCGATGGTCGCGATCCATTTCTCGACACCGTGCTGCCTCGACTGGACGAGAAGCGCTTCGGCTGGACGTACCGCGAACTCGATCCGGATGTCTTCGGCGAAGAACTGCTCAACCCCGGTTATCAACGGGTAGACCGAATCGCCGTGGTGGCGCTGACGGTGACCCGAATCGGCTGAAAAAGGCAGGCCCGCGATGAACAGGAACCTCGACGACTACAACCGCATGCGCGACTTTTCGGCGACGTCAGAACCGGCGGCCGTCAAACGTTCGGGGCGCAAATCCGCCACCGAGCACGCCTTGCAGTTCTGCATCCAGAAGCACGACGCTTCGCACCTGCATTACGACTTTCGCCTGGAACTCGATGGTGCGTTGAAGAGTTGGGCGGTGCCGAAGGGGCCGTCACTCGACCCCAAGGTCAAGCGGCTGGCGGTGCATGTCGAGGATCATCCGCTGGATTACGCGACGTTCGAGGGCAGTATTCCCGAAGGGCATTACGGTGCCGGCGATGTGATCGTCTGGGATCGTGGCGTGTGGATACCGCAGGAAGATCCGCACAAGGCCTACGCCAAGGGCAAGCTCAAGTTTGAGCTGCAGGGCGAGAAGCTCGGCGGCATCTGGAACCTGGTGCGCACGCACATGCCGGGCAAGAAAGAGCAATGGTTTCTGATCAAGCATCAGGACGGCGCCGCGCGGCCGCAGGATGATTACGACGTGCTGGTGGCCGAACCGGACAGTGTGCTGAGCGAGCGCACCATCGTCGGCAAACCCAAACTGGCCGCCGAGCAAAGCAAACCGCTAAACAAGCCTGCGGCGAAAACCCGCAAACCTGCGAGCGGCAAGCTCACTGGCGCACACAAGGCCAAACTGCCAGCACAAATCAAGCCGGAGCTGGCCACCTTGGTCGATAGCGCGCCCGAAGGGCAGTGGAGCTACGAAATCAAATTCGACGGCTACCGGATCATGGCGCGCATTGACCATGATCAGGTGCAGCTGTTTACCCGCAACGGTCACGACTGGACGCACAAACTGCCGCAACAGGCTGAGGCGCTGGCCGCGCTGGGATTGGAGTCAGCGTGGCTTGACGGCGAGATGGTCGTCGCCAATGAACAAGGCGTGCCGGATTTTCAGGCCCTGCAAAATGCTTTCGAGGCCGGGCGCAGCGGCAACATCCTCTACTACCTGTTTGATCTGCCGTATCTCAACGGGGTCGACCTGCGTGAAGTGCCGGTCGAGGAACGTCGCGCCGCATTGGCCACGGTGCTTGGCAGCCATGAGCAACCGTTGTTGCGCTTCTCCGAAGCCTTTGACGAAACGCCGGACGCGTTGCTCAACAGTGCCTGTCAGATGCAGATGGAAGGCCTGATCGGCAAACGCCTTGGCTCGCCGTATGTGTCGCGACGCAGCGGCGACTGGATCAAGCTCAAATGCAAGCATCGCCAGGAGTTCGTGATCGTCGGTTACACCGATCCGAAAGGTTCGCGCAGTGCCTTCGGCGCCTTGTTGCTGGGGCTGCATGATCGCGACAGCGGCGAGTTGCGCTATGCCGGAAAGGTCGGCACTGGTTTCAACGAGTCGACGTTGAAAAGCATTCTGGCGCAACTCAAACCCTTGCAGGTGAAGCAAGCCGCTGTGGTCAATCCGCCCAGCGGTTTCGAGGTCAAAGGCGTGCACTGGCTCAAGCCGAAACTGCTGGCGGAAGTCGCGTTTGCCGAAATGACCAAGGACGGTTCGGTGCGCCACGCCGTGTTCCATGGTCTGCGCGATGACAAGCCGGCCAGGGACATCACTGAGGAGCGAGCGAAACCGGTGAAGACTGCAGAGAAGAAACCCGCCGCGAAAAAAACCACGAAAAAAGCCCCGGCGAGCAATGCCGAGAGCGCGCCATCGCAGCTCGGACTGGCCAGCGGCAAGGTGCGCATCACCCACCCGGATCGCGTGATCGACGCGGTCAGTGGCACCACCAAAATGCAACTCGCCGAGTATTACGCCAGCGTCGCCGAATGGATCCTGCCGCAACTCAAGGAGCGCCCGGTGGCACTGGTGCGCGCGCCAGACGGCATCGCCGGCGAGTTGTTCTTCCAGAAGAACGCCGAACGCTTGGCGATCCCCGGTATCGCTACGCTGGACAAGGACGTCACCGGACAACCGGTGATGCTGATCAACAACGCCGAAGCGCTGATTGGCGCGGTGCAGATGAGCACCGTCGAGCTGCACACCTGGAACGCCACCACCGTCGATCTGGACAAGCCTGACCGCTTCGTCCTCGACCTCGACCCGGATCCGGCGCTGCCGTGGAAAAGCATGGTCGAAGCGACAGCGCTGACGCTGACTGTGCTCGATGAACTGGGATTGAAAGCGTTCCTTAAAACCAGTGGCGGCAAGGGCATTCATCTGGTGGTGCCATTGACCCGCAAACTCGGCTGGGATGAGGTCAAGGACTTCAGCCACGCCATCGTCAGCCACATGGCCAAGCTGTTGCCAGACCGCTTTTCGGCGGTGTCCGGGCCAAAGAACCGTGTCGGGCGGATCTTCATCGATTACCTGCGCAACGGTCTGGGCGCCACCACCATCTGCGCTTACGCCGCGCGTACCCGCGAAGGTCTGCCGGTGTCGGTGCCGCTGTTTCGCGAGGAAGTCGCCGAGATCAAGGGCGCAAATCAATGGAACGTGCATAACGTTCACGAGCGTCTGGCGGAGGTCGGCGACGCGCCATGGGCCGAGATGAAGAAAACCCGGCAGAGCATCACCGCCGAGATGCGCAAACGGGTCGGGCTGAAAAAGTGATCAGGTGTCGCGCAGCAAGTCGTGGGCGTTGAGCAGTTCGAAGGCGATTTCGGGATGGTTTTCCAAGCCGCGACGAATGGCGGTGGGGATGGCCGCGCGCGTCTTGCGGCACAGGCCCGGCAACTCTTCGATCTGAATGGCAATGCCGCGCATGGTGCGCACTTCGTTAAAACCGGGAGCGACCTCGACGCGCAATCCCAGTTGTTCATACATGCGTTGTTGCAGGTGTTCGAGATCGGCAAGGTCTTTGAGTTTTTCCAGCCGCGCCAGCAGGACTTTCTCCTCCTCGCGGGTCAGGCGCAGGATGCGCAAATCCGCGCCGGGTGTCTCCAGCAACGGATCGCGCCCGCAAATGCAGGCGCCGGGCGGGCAGGGTGAGCGCAAAGGCGCGGAAGTCGTCATGGCCTCCATCATAGAGGCCGTCGGACAGTTTTGCCTATGCGCCGTCAGCCGCCGTCCATCGGCTGCTTCATCCGTGACAGCTACTGATTCAGGCCTTCGTAATGCACCAGAATCGCGTTGGCGAGATCTTCATCACTGGCGTTCAGGCCAGGATTGTCCTGGCGAACCTGTTGCAGCACCGACTCAAGATAAACCCCACGAATGGCCCCGCCACTGGCGACAAATGCAGACAAGTCGTCACGGGCCGGAATCACCATTTTGTGATCCTTGAAGGTCGAGTACAGCGACGCGGAGACACCGGCCGAGGTGGCAACATCTCCGGCGTCGACTTTGGCCAGAGCGGATCCAACGGGCAGGCATAGGAGTAAAGAAGAAACGAGCACTAACTTGCGCATGACGGTGTTCCTCCACAAGCGCGAAGCAAAAAGGGAAGGACTACATAATGTGAGAGGGGCGCGGCGGGCGGGAGTTCCGTGGGGCTGGAAAGTCTGCGTTATTGCAAAACAGACGCGGGCAACGCGATTACGGGTTGCCCGGCCTTCAGACTGCGACGGCTCAGATCACCCCGCAGGCCATGCGATCACCGCCACCGCCCAGCGGTTTGGGCATGTCAGCGTGGTTGTCGCCACCGGCATGGATCATCAGCGCATGGCCCTTGATCTCGGCGATCTTTTTCAGGCGCGGCGCCAGTACCGGGTAGTTGGCGATGCCGTCAGCGGTCACGTAAACCGCTGGCAAGTCGCCCAGATGGCCGTCGGCGTAAGGGCCGAGATGCTTGCCGGTTTTCTGTGGATCGAAATGCCCGCCAGCGGCCAGTGCAGCGCCTTTCACGCCATCCTTCATCGCGGCTTCGCAACTGCCGTTCTCATGGACGTGGAAGCCATGGATGCCGGCCGGCAGGGACTTCAGATCCGGGGTGAACAACAGGCCATACGCAGTTTCGCTGATGGTGACCGAGCCGATCGCTTGCGGCGCACCGTCGGCGCTGACCAGATTGATGGCGACTTTTTCCGTCGCCGCCTGTGCGCTGCCGATGGCCAAAGTGCCAAGCAGACCCAACCACAATACGCGTTTCATAGGCGTCTCCTTTTGCTGCATGAGTGTTCAGAACGGCGGACTCAATAGCCTGCCGGCATTAACCGGCGATGAAGGCGTTGTACGCCTGCGTTGCAAAGTGAGACTTGCCGCTCATTGCGAAAGTTTTGCGGCATTTGGCCCTCATGCCGACACCTGCTGACACGCTCTGGCACGGCAGACCTGCGCAAATAGGCTTAACTGAAGGTCTGACAGGCGTTTGCAGGCATGGCCAAGGAGGAAACCCCGGTGTCGATCAAACTGCGTTTAGTGTTGCTGATTGTGACAAGCCTGCTGACGGCAGTGATCGTGAGTCTGGTCAGTTACGTCGGCAACCAGCGGATGGCTGCAGCGGTCAGCGATAACGCGGTCAGCATGAGCGCGCTGCGCAACCACATGGAAGCCGACATGATGCACGACGCCCTGCGCGCCGATGTCTATTCGGCCATGTTGGTCGGGCTGGGCAAAAGCACCAGCATGGCGACCGAGGTGCGCGAGTCGATTGACGAGCACGCGGGGCACTTTCGCGAAGTGCTCGATGAGAACCTCAAATTGCCGATCAATGCTGCATTGCGTACAGCGCTGGAGCAGATAAAACCGAGTCTCGACATCTACATCAATGCGGGCGAGCGGATTGTCGGCCTGGCGCTGGATAATCCGGATACCGCGCAACAGGAACTCGGTTCGTTCAATACCGCATTCGGCCAACTCGAAGAGCAGATGGCTGCGTTAAGTGAACTGATCGAAACCAATACCCGGCAGACCAGCGCAGGTACCGAAGCCGCCATCCGCAATGCCAATATTGCGCTTGGTGTGGTGCTGCTTGCCGGTTTGCTGCTGCTATTGGTGGAGGGACGCTGGGTGATACGCAGCATCATGGGGCCACTGAAAACCGCCAGCCGCATCGCCGACAGCATCGCTCACGGCAACCTCGGCGAACCCATCGCCGAGCCGTCCGGCAAGGATGAAGCGAGTGCGCTGATTCGCACCTTGGCGACCATGCAGCGCGATCTGCGCAACATGATCGACGTGGTGCGCCGCAACGCTCACGGCGTCAGCGGCATGAGCGCACGACTCAGTCAGGGCTGCCATCAGGTTGCCGACAGCAGCCAGCAACAAAGTGTCGCCGCCGGCACCATGGCCGCCGCCGCCAGCCAGATGACCGCGAGCATCGAGGAAATCACCCGTCACGCCGAACGAGCCCTGAGCATGGCCAATCAAGCCGAAACCCTGGCGAAAGAGGGCGGTGGGGTGATTCATCAAGTGGTCAGCGACATGGACGATATCGCGCGCTCGGCGCAACAGTCGGCACAGGTCATCCGCACACTGGATCAGGAATCCGAAGCCATTTTCAACATCATTCAGGTGATCAAGAGCATTGCCGACCAGACCAATCTGCTGGCGCTCAATGCCGCCATTGAAGCGGCTCGTGCCGGCGAGCAGGGCAGGGGCTTTGCGGTGGTCGCGGACGAAGTGCGCAGTCTGGCGGCGCGCACCAGCGCCTCGACCCAGGAAATCGCCGCGATGGTCGCACGCATTCAGCACAGCACCCGCGAGGCGGTCAGCAGCATGGAGGCAGGTGTTGCACAGGTCGACAAGGGCATGGCGGTGACGGCTGATGTCGAGCGCGCCATCCGCGAAATCCTCGAGGCGACGTTGAGCACGACACAACTGGTCAACGACATCACCCGCACGATTGGCGAGCAGAGCCAGGCCAGTAACGAGATTGCCCATCAGGTGGAAATGATCGCGGGGATGTCCGAGGGCAACAGCCGGGTGATCGGGCAAACGGCGAATACCACCGATGAGCTGTCGAGCCTGGCGGGGCAGTTGGCGCAATCGGTGGATCGGTTTCGGTTGTGATAGCCGTTGGGTCAAATGCGGTTTCGGTGTCTGAACAGGCCTCATCGCTGGCAAGCCAGCTCCCACAGTGGGCGGTGGTGTAAACACAATTGCATTCACAACATCGAACCCTGTGGGAGCGGGCTTGCCCGCGAAGAGGCCGGCACAATCAACATCCATTCAGGCTAGATCACTGGCCTCAAAACTTGAACGCCTGCCGCCCCACCAACAACCATTTGCCGTCCTGCTTCTGCCAGATCTGAAAGTTCTCGATCTCCGTCGGCACCACCTCGGTCCCCTTCAACGCCTGCGCCGAAAAATGGTGGCGCACCAGCGCGGTATCGCCTGAGAGGGTGATGGTCTGCTTCTGCATCTCGAGGGTCTTGAAGGCGCTTCTGCCGGTCTCGATGTCGGCGATGAATTCCTTCTTGTCCTGAATCTTGCCGCTGGAGTGGCCGTAAGTCAGGTTGGGCGCGGTAAGCGCGTTCAGTTCGGCGATGTCTTTGTGCAGCATCGCCTGGGTCAGATGATCGACCGCTTGGGCGACATCTTTTTCTGCCGGGGCAGAGGCGGCCATGGCGTAGCCGTTGAAGGCGCAGAGAAAACCGATGAGGAGTCGGGTTTTGGTCATGGAAGTTGTTTCCTTGTTGTTATGGGTTATGACTGAGTTGTTTTATTTGTCAGTCATCGTACAACTTAGCAGATATCCTGGCGTTGGGCACTTCCTCCCAACCCTTCAATCTTCAGGGGTCATGTTCAGCCTTCGTCGGCCGATAGTGTCCTGAGCGGAAAAAGACTCTCAAGTCGGGAACAGACGCGCGGGTTTGCCCTGACGTGATATTCTTCGCGCCAACTTGGTTTGACCTAATTCGGTTTGCTTGCCTTCGGGCGGGCTGACGGAATCCCTGTCGCTCAAGCAGCTGAAGCCAATAATGATAAGAAGTCAGTTCAGAAGGGACATTAACTGAGGTCGATGCAGGATGTCGGCCTTGTGTGCCCACCCGTCAAAATTGAAGTGTGCCGGAATCCGCGACGCTAGCCTGAGCGTCATCAAAGCGGATCGCATGCAGATAACAGCGGCGGGCGGAAGGCGTTTTATCATAGGTGCAACAGATGTTTAAAAAAGTGAACACAGCCCTGCTGGGTCTGGCTTTGGCGATGGGGATGACATCCGCCAATGCTGACGAAGCAAAGAAAGTCGACGTTCTGCTGATCGGCGGCGGCATCATGAGCACCACCCTCGGTGTGTGGATCAATGAGCTGGAGCCAAGCTGGTCGATGGAAATGGTCGAGCGCCTTGACGGCGTCGCCCTCGAAAGCTCCAACGGCTGGAACAACGCCGGTACCGGTCACTCGGCTCTGGCCGAGCTGAACTACACCCCGGAAGACGACAAAGGCAACGTGACGATCCCGAAAGCCGTCGAGATCAACGAAGCGTTCCAGGTCTCCCGTCAGTTCTGGGCCTGGCAGGTTCAGCAAGGCGTTCTGAAGAACCCTCGCTCGTTCATCAACACCACGCCGCACATGAGCTTCGTGTGGGGCGATGACAACATCAAGTTCCTGAAAAAGCGCTACGAAGCCCTGCAAGCGAGCCCGCTGTTCGCCGGCATGCAGTACTCCGAAGACCCGGCTGTGATCAAGAAGTGGGTTCCGCTGATGATGGAAGGGCGTGACCCGAACCAGAAAATCGCGGCCACCTGGAGCCCGCTGGGTACCGACATGAACTTCGGCGAAATCACCCGCCAGTTCGCTGCCCATCTGCAGACCAAGCCTAACTTCGATCTGAAACTGTCGAGCGAAGTGCAGGACATCACCAAGAACGCCGATGGCACTTGGCGCGTCAGCTACAAAAACCTGAAAGACGGCACCAAAACCGAAACCGATGCCAAGTTCGTGTTCATCGGCGCGGGCGGCGGTGCACTGCACCTGCTGCAGAAGTCGGGCATTCCTGAAGCCAAGGAATACGGTGGCTTCCCGGTAGGTGGCTCGTTCCTGGTGACCGATAACCCGGCCATCGCTGAACAGCACTTGGCCAAGGCCTACGGTAAAGCTTCGGTTGGCTCGCCACCGATGTCGGTTCCGCACCTGGACACCCGTGTTCTGGACGGCAAGCGCGTCATCCTGTTTGGCCCATTCGCGACCTTCAGCACCAAGTTCCTCAAGGAAGGTTCGTACCTGGACCTGCTGACCAGCACCACCACCCACAACATCTGGCCAATGACCAAGGTCGGCATCAAGGAATACCCGCTGGTCGAGTACCTGGCCGGCCAACTGATGCTGTCGGATGAAGACCGCATGAACGCGCTGAAGGAATACTTCCCGAACGCCAAAGCCGAAGACTGGCGCCTGTGGCAGGCCGGCCAACGCGTGCAAATCATCAAGCGTGATGAAGCCGCTGGCGGCGTGCTGAAACTGGGCACCGAAATCGTCGCTGCACAAGACGGCTCCATCGCCGGCCTGCTGGGCGCATCGCCAGGCGCGTCGACCGCTGCACCGATCATGCTGAGCGTGCTGCAGAAAGTCTTCAAAGACAAAGTGGCCAGCCCGGAATGGCAAGCCAAACTGCACCAGATCGTTCCAAGCTACGGCACCCAGCTGAACAGCGATCCAGCCAAAGTGGCTGCAGAGTGGGCTTACACCGCCAAGATCCTCGAACTGCCGACACCTCCAGTGATCGGTCAGGTAGCTGCTCCGGCCGCACCTGCAGCTGAAAAAGCTGAAGCACCGAAGGAAAACGCTGCACGTGACATGGCTCTGTAACTAGACGCCTGACACACAAAGCCCACTGAACCGGCGACGGTCAGTGGGCTTTTTTGTGGACCCGATAACTGAATGACCTGGAACGGATTGGAGTGGGTTGGATATCCATCATTATCCGTTCGACGGTTAAGAGCTTGTCATGTGGAGCGGACTGGATCTTGAACATCATGAAATTGGAAGGTTTCATTGTTTTCTATGGGTAGACAGGATCTGTAACGTACCACTGTGAATAGATCGCCGCCGTTCCTGTTCTATCTCCTCTGTCTTTTTTGCAAAGATCGCAAATACAGGTGAATTTGTGTTCCTGTTTAACTGGTTTTTCCACGAATCGGTTGGTGGTTCCGCCTGATTCTTCGACGGGTCGTTTCTCGCTTGGAGTGAGTCCATCGCCGTAAAAGTAATTTATTGCCATTTCTGAATCTCCCTGACTATTTGAATAAGCAGCCCGCTGAAAGCTCACGCTCTAGGCAAACTTCTCGACCTCGGAGCCAAGGCTAGTCTTCTTGGTTGTTACGTGAACCTGTAAAATCTGACAGGTTTTTATATCTTTTCCATTTAGGCTAATTGCGAATGAAAAGAATCGTAGATAAGTAATAGTGGGCTTTTTTGTGGGCACGCTTTGTATCTACCCCTGTAGGAACTGCCGAAGGCTCGGGCCGGTTCGGCAGCTCCTGCACAGGTTATTCGGCGGTCAGGGTTTTGCTTTTGCCAGGTATGCACCAAGGCGCCGCCCCATTTCTTCGCCGAGGGCCTGCAACCCGCTCAATGGCCGCACCATCACTTCAAACTCGACAATCTTGCCATTCTCATCAAAGCGAATCATGTCGATGCCTTTGAGCTCCTTTGTCCCAACCTTGGCGCTGAATTCCAGAACCACGTTCAGACCATCGGCCGTTACCAGTTCACGGTGGTATTTGAAGTCTTCAAACACGTTGAACACGGTGTTGAGGATCATCGACACCACTTGCGCGCCGGGGTAAGGCGTGTGGGCCATGGGTGAGCGGAATACCGCGTTGGGGTCAAGCAGTTCGGGCAGGGCTTTGAGGTCGCCGGTGCGGATCATCTGGTGCCAGCGGTTCAGGGATTCGGCGACGTTGGGTTGCAGCTGCAGGTCGGTCATGTTCACTCCGGTTTTTTCTAGTTGTTCTCGCGGTGACCAAGACTCTAGAGCAAAGCGCGGCCAGGGCAACCTTGTCATGGCAACCTGAATATCACCCTATGAAAAGCCTATGTAGGAGCTGTCGAGTGAAACGAGGCTGCGATCTTTGAATTTTGTTTTTCAAGATCAAAAGATCGCAGCCTCGTTTCACTCGACAGCTCCTACAGGATCAGATGTGCATCTGATATGCATTTTTCATTGCAATCTGCCTCTGTAACCGGCGCAGTCATCGGCTCAAAATAACCCCGTAGTCCGGTCACTCGCGGCAATCCTTCATCCCGAAGCGTCCGGTGCACCGCAAGCTCAGCATTGAGGAGAGCAACATGAACAAAATGGCGTTTTTTCTGGGTGGATTTCTGACACTGACCATTCTGATCGGCTTGCTCGCGACCATTTCTCCGGTCTGAGCCTTCAACAGTTGAATATCGGGAAATAGCGCTCTTCACGTTTCTTGAAATGGATCGGCGCGGTATTGATCTTCTCACCGTTCAGGTAGAGCTCGGGCAAGGTCAGGATGAAGTCGCCCATATCCCCTTTGCCTAATGGGCTTCCGGGGTGCTGAACATCGCGTACTTCAGGGGCGCGCGGATCGAAGCCGGTTTTCAGACGTTCGATACTCACTTGATAGGTTTTTCCGTTGGCCAACTGCACGGTTGCCATCGGCGATGACGCGGTGATCCACAGCGGCACTTTGTCTGCTGTCTCGGATTGTCTTTGGGTGTGTAACGCACGTTTAGGCGAATGTTCCATATACAGTTGAGTGGAAAGTCGTACTTCGGTTTCGGCCACGGTCGCCCCCGGCGGCGAGGGCTCGCCTCCCGGCAATGAGACGTGAACCAGCAGGAAAACCCAGTTCAGCTCGTTTGATGTGGTTGTGAAACGCATCGCCGTCTGCGGTCCAGGGCAGGTCGGATAAAGGAGCGTCGGGCGACCTGCTGTTGATTCGGGATACATCAGCGGGCCGGCGCTGCAGGCGGCGAGCAAGGGGAACAGTAGACAGGCGAGACGTTTCAATCAGCCACTCCGTGATGGTTATTTTACCGCTAGGGGGCGAGACCGTATTGGCCAACTGCATCGGCCGACGGCCAGCCACTGACTCGCGCCGCTGGCCCGCCTGCGGGGTCCGCCGGGTAGACAATCAAGGAATTACCCGTACTGGTTTCGGCAATTAGCTTGCTCGCCGGGCCGAACATCGCGGCGCGCTCTTGCGCTGTGCAGGTCGGCAGGTAAACCCGCAGGACTCTGGGGTCGTAGAATCGAAACACCAACAGGTTGCCATCCGGATCGGTCACCCGCAGCAGCGTGCGAAAGTGGCTGCGCAGGTCGTCCAGCGACACATGCGCGGGGGCAATGACGAAGCTGCCCCAACTCTGCCCCCAGCCTTCCTCGAACAGTCGCCATGTATACGGCTGTTGCGGGTCGAGCTGTAGCAGATAAGGTGCTGCGGCCGACAGACTCGGGGCAAGTTCGCCCGCGTACAGGCAGGAAAATTCCGCGCCGCTGCTGCGCACCAGCGATTCGATGTGTGGGTCGCGGGCACCGTCCAGCAAGGCGTAGACCTTCGGCGCGTCAGGCTGCGTGCCCTGCGGCCAGAACTCGGCAGTCAACCATTCGTTGAGACTGGGGCGAAACTGGCTCATCGGTTGCAGATCTCGCAAAAGGGCACGCCGCTTTTGGCGGCCGCTACCAGTGTTTGTGCCTGCATATTCTGTTGGATCAGTCGGGTTTCTGCAGCCGTCGCTGCAGCGGGCGCGGCGCCGGATGAAGGTGCTGCGAGCAGCTCCGCAGGCGTCGGCGTGTTGATCGGTGCCGCGCTGAGGCGTTTGCCGGCAGCATCGGCATCGGCGGGGGTCAAGGCGATTGGCAGTTTGATCGCGATTCCACTCCCCGAGCCGGGCGAGCCACCGGAGTTGGTTTTCACCTCGGCACCGCTGATGGTCACTCCGCCGGCATCAACCTTCACAAAACTGCCGCCAGCCTTGGCGGTAAGCTCCATGCCACCTTCGACCACAACCTTGGCGCCGGCGTGATAGTGAATTTCGGTTCCGGCTTCGACAAACTGCGCCGTGCCGACCTTCAGGTGCCGGGTGACACCCACCGTCAGGTGGTCATCGACCCGCGTTTCCGTCTTGCGATCGAGATGCGTAATCCGATGCTCTTCAACCTTGAACTCGCTCAGCGTATTGGCTTCAACGGTGTCATGCCGTTCGTTGCCGACACGAATCTTTTGATCGTGCTCGATGTTTTCATCCCAATCGCGCTGGGCGTGGATGTAGATCTGCTCGACGCCTTTCTTGTCTTCGATGCGGAACTCGTTGTAGCCCTTGCCGCCCGGTGAACTCAGGGTCTTGAAGGTGCTGCGGGTTTTGTTCGCTGGCAGGTCGTAGGGGACGACGTTTTCCTTGTGATACAGGCATCCGGTGACCAGTGGCTGGTCGGGATCGCCTTCGAGGAAGGTGACGAGGACTTCCATGCCGATGCGCGGGATGGCGATGCCGCCGTACGCGGCGCCGGCCCAGCCACTGGCGACGCGCATCCAGCAGGTGGTTTTGTCGTTGGACTGGCCTTCGCGATCCCAATGGAATTGCACCTTGATCCGGCCGTATTGGTCGCAGTGGATTTCTTCGCCTGCGGGGCCGGTGACCACAGCGGTCTGGCTGCCGAGCACTTTCGGTTTCGGATGCTCAAGGGCAGGGCGGTAGTGCGCGTCCCACGGGGTGGCGAGGAAGCTGTTGCGGTAGCCCTGGTGGAAATCGCTTTTGTG